>NZ_JBIUWM010000004.1:145440-148819 GCF_044743445.1 Pseudomonas sp. NPDC087615
GCCGTCTTCGCCCAGACCGATGGAGTCGTGGGTGTAGACGTGGATCACGCGCTGCTTCATCAGAGCGGACATGCGCACGGCGTTGCGAGCGTATTCCATGAACATCAGGAAGGTCGCGCCGTAAGGCACCAGGCCGCCGTGCAGGGTGACGCCGTTCATGATGGCGGTCATGCCGAATTCGCGCACGCCGTAGTACATGTAGTTGCCGCTGGCATCTTCAGCGCTGACGCCTTTGCAACCCTTCCACAGGGTCAGGTTGGAACCGGCCAGGTCAGCCGAACCGCCAAGCAGTTCCGGCAGCAGCGGGCCGAACGCGTTCAGGGCGTTCTGGCTGGCTTTACGGCTGGCGATGGTTTCGCCTTTGGCAGCGACTTCAGCGATATAGGCCGAGGCTTTTTCCGAGAAGTCAGCCGGCAGTTCACCGCTCAGACGACGGATCAGTTCGTTGGCTTCAGTCGGGAACGCGGCGGAGTAGGCAGCGAAACGCTGATCCCATTCGGCTTCAACAGCGCGGCCAGCTTCTTTGGCATCCCATTCGGCATAAATGTCGGCCGGGATTTCGAACGGGCCGTGGTTCCAGTTCAGCGCCTGACGGGTCAGAGCGATTTCCGCGTCACCCAGTGGGGCACCATGGCAGTCTTCTTTGCCCTGTTTGTTCGGCGAGCCGAAACCGATGGTGGTCTTGCAGCAGATCAGGGTCGGCTGCGCGCTCTTGCGAGCGGTTTCGATGGCAGTCTTGATCTCTTCCGGGTCGTGACCGTCAACGTTGCGGATCACTTGCCAGTTGTAGGCTTCGAAACGCTTCGGGGTGTCATCGGTGAACCAGCCTTCGACTTCGCCGTCGATGGAGATGCCGTTGTCATCGTAGAAGGCGATCAGCTTGCCCAGACCCAGAGTACCGGCCAGGGAAGCGACTTCGTGGGAAATGCCTTCCATCATGCAGCCATCACCCAGGAAAACGTAGGTGTGGTGATCAACGATGTTATGGCTCGGACGGTTGAACTGCGCCGCCAGGACTTTTTCTGCCAGAGCGAAACCCACAGCGTTGGCCAGACCCTGACCCAGCGGGCCGGTAGTGGTTTCAACGCCCGGGGTATAACCGAACTCCGGGTGGCCCGGGGTGCGGCTGTGCAGTTGACGGAATTGCTTGAGGTCGTCGATCGACAGGTCGTAACCGGTCAGGTGCAGCAGCGAGTAGATCAACATCGAGCCGTGGCCGTTGGACAGCACGAAGCGGTCACGGTCAGCGAACGAGGGATTGCTCGGGTTGTGCTTGAGGTAGTCGCGCCAAAGTACTTCGGCGATATCTGCCATACCCATAGGGGCACCGGGATGGCCGCTGTTGGCTTTTTGCACGGCATCCATGCTGAGGGCACGAATGGCGTTGGCACGCTCACGACGGCTAGGCATCGCTGATCTCCTGGGTGTGAATAGATTGAAACGGAAAAAAGGAGGGCATTTTCCCTCACCGGAGCGCCTCGGGGCAATGACAGATAGTCATCCGGAGGCGTTTTTCCCATGGTTAGCGGCGGATTGTGCGGGTGAAACCTTTCCGCTGTTGGTTTGTAGAGTTAACCCGTCAGCGAGAAGTGCCATCTATCGTGCAATATCAAAACTTTTTGATATTGCCCTTGCGGTGCTTTCCGCCCATCAATAGACTGCCTGCCCTATGAACTTACACGCGCCTTCCATTCGACATGATGATTGCGACGAGCTGGCAGCCCTGTGCAAGGCCGGCGGCGATCCGCTGCGGCTGAATGTATTGCGCGCACTGGCCAACGATTCGTTCGGTGTACTGGAGCTGGCACAGATCTTCGGTATCGGTCAGTCGGGCATGAGCCATCACCTTAAAGTGCTGGCCCAGGCCGATCTGGTGGCGACCCGCCGCGAAGGCAATGCGATCTTTTATCGCCGCGCCCTGCCCCACACCCAATTGCTCGGCGGCAAACTGCACACGGCATTGTTAGAAGAAGTCGACCAACTGACCCTGCCCAACGATGTTTTGGCGCGAATCGCTCAGGTTCACGGACAACGCGCTGCGGCCAGCCAGGACTTTTTCGCCCGGGTGGCGGAGAAATTCCGCGCCCAGCAAGACTTGATTGCAGGCTTGCCGCAGTACCGCGACAGCGTGCTGGCCCTGCTCGACAAACTGAACTTCAGTGGTGCTGCCACGGCCATTGAAGTCGGCCCCGGCGATGGTACTTTTCTGCCGGAACTGGCCCGCCGCTTTGGCACCGTCACCGCGCTGGACAACAGCCCGGCGATGCTCGAACTGGCGCGTCAGGTATGCATTCGCGAAGAACTGGCTAACGTCAGCCTGCAATTGGCCGATGCATTGAACAGCCCCAGCCTTCAGGCCGATTGCGTAGTGCTGAACATGGTCTTGCACCATTTCGCCGCGCCGGCCGAAGCGCTCAAGCACATGGCCAACCTGCTGCAACCGGGCGGTAGCTTGCTCGTAACAGAGTTATGTAGCCACAACCAGAGTTGGGCCAAGGAGGCCTGCGGTGATCTGTGGTTGGGGTTTGAACAGGATGATTTGGCCCGTTGGGCCACCGCTGCGGGACTCGTTCCCGGGGAAAGCCTCTATATAGGTTTACGTAATGGTTTCCAGATCCAGGTTCGCCACTTTCAGCGACCGGCTGGCAACACTCACCATCGGTAAATTCAGGAAAACATCGAGATGAGCGAATACTCCTCTTCACCTCCGAGTCCGTGTCTGAAGGACATCCGGACAAAATCGCCGACCAGATTTCCGATGCGGTGCTGGACGCCATTATTGCCCAGGACAAACACGCACGCGTTGCGGTGGAAACCCTGGTCAAGACCGGCGTGGCCATCGTTGCCGGTGAAGTGACCACCAGCGCCTGGGTCGACCTGGAGCAGATCGTTCGTGACGTCATCTGCGACATCGGCTACACCAGCTCCGAAGTCGGCTTCGACGGCGCCACTTGTGGCGTGATGAACATCATCGGCAAGCAATCCCCGGACATCAATCAGGGTGTTGACCGTGCCAAGCCTGAAGATCAGGGCGCCGGCGACCAAGGCCTGATGTTCGGCTACGCCAGCAACGAAACCGACGTTTTGATGCCAGCGCCGATCACCTTCTCGCACCAACTGGTGCAGCGTCAGGCCGAAGCCCGTAAATCGGGCCTGCTGCCTTGGCTGCGTCCAGACGCCAAGTCGCAAGTCACTTGCCGTTATGAAGGTGGCAAGGTTGTCGGTATCGAGGCGGTTGTCCTGTCGACCCAGCACAACCCTGAAGTGTCGTACAAAGACCTGCGCGAAGGCGTGATGGAGCTGATCGTCAAGCACGTACTGCCTGCCGAACTGCTGAGCAAAGACACCCAGTTCCACATCAACCCGACCGGCCAGTTCA
>NZ_JBIUWM010000004.1:148829-161795 GCF_044743445.1 Pseudomonas sp. NPDC087615
TGGCGGCCCGGTAGGTGACTGCGGCCTGACCGGTCGCAAGATCATCGTCGACAGCTACGGCGGCATGGCCCGTCACGGCGGCGGCGCGTTCTCCGGTAAAGATCCATCGAAGGTTGACCGTTCGGCGGCTTACGCTGGCCGCTATGTTGCCAAGAACATCGTCGCTGCCGGCCTGGCCGAGCGTTGCGAGATCCAGGTGTCCTACGCCATTGGTGTGGCTCAGCCAACATCGATCTCGCTGAACACCTTCGGCACCGGCAAGATCAGCGATGACAAGATCGTCAAACTGGTGCGTGAAGTGTTCGACCTGCGCCCATACGCGATCACCACCATGCTGGATCTGCTGCACCCGATGTACCAGGAAACCGCAGCGTACGGCCACTTCGGTCGCACTCCGCAAACCAAGACTGTTGGCGAAGACACCTTCACCACCTTCACTTGGGAAAAAACCGACCGCGCCGACGCCCTGCGTTCTGCTGCTGGCCTGTAACTCCCTGGCGGCATGAAAAGCCCCGCACGGTTCGCGCCGTGCGGGGCTTTTTCTTGCCCGAAAGGCAATTCTGAATTCAACCGATACACCTGTGGCAGGTTTGCCTGCGAAGAGCCCCAACAGGCGACATCAATCCCCGATCAGAAACACCCCGCAAAACACCCCACACACCCAATCTGGAATCCTCGCCTAGCCTTCAAGCATTCCCCTTGAGCAAGGACGCTCACGATGTTTGCCACACTGCGCCTGTTGATGACGTTGCTGCTGACGCTCCACAGTTTCAACGCCCAAGCTGAATGCCCGAACTGGCCTCCGGCCCAAGCCCAACGCGAAATCACTACCCTGCAAAACCAGATCGACCAATGGGACGACGCCTATCACCGCCAAGGCCGCTCATTGATTGCCGACGAACTCTACGACCAATCGCGCTTGCGACTAAGCGACTGGCGCCAGTGCTTCAACTTGCCATTGACTGCCGAGCCTTTGCGCGCAGCCTCAGGCACAGTTGCACACCCCATCGCCCATACCGGTCTGGATAAACTGCATAAAGCCGAGGCGGTAGAAGCCTGGCTTCGGGATCGCAAGGATGTCTGGGTACAGCCCAAGGTCGATGGTGTTGCAGTGACGTTGATGTATCGCGGCGGACGTTTGCACCAGGCGATCAGTCGGGGAGACGGCATCAGCGGGCAGGACTGGACCGCGTCGGCGCGCAAGATCGGCGCCATTCCTCAACAACTGCAGCAACCGCTGGATTTGCTCGTGCAAGGCGAACTCTATTGGCGTCTGAACGAGCATGTGCAAGCACGCGCCGGCAGCGTCAACGCCCGCGCAATCGTGGCCGGATTGATGGGCCGCAAAGCCCTGAGTTCGGAGCAAGCGGCAGGGATCGGATTGTTCGTCTGGGACTGGCCGCAAGGGCCTTTGGATCTGGCCGAACGATCATCCACCCTGGCGACATTGGGTTTCGCCTCGACCGAGCGATACAGCCATCCCGTCGCCCACCTCGCAGACGCGCAGAAGTGGCGCGATCACTGGTACCGTTCGCCCCTGCCGTTTGCCAGCGATGGCGTCGTTCTGCGCCAAAGCCAGCGGCCGTCCGCCGAGCGCTGGCAGGCGCGTGCGCCCTACTGGGCCATCGCCTGGAAGTATCCGTTCGCTCAGGCGTTGGCCGACGTGCGCAAGGTCAATTTCAAAATCGGCCGCACCGGGCGCATCACCCCCGTACTCGAATTGACACCCGTCATGCTCGACGACCGGGAGATCAAACGGGTCAGCGCCAGCTCTCTGAAACGCTGGCAGGAACTGGACATTCGCCCCGGCGATCAGGTGGCAATCAGTCTCGCCGGGCTGACGATTCCACGCCTCGACAGTGTTGTGCTGCGCACTACCGAACGCGCAGCCATTTACATCCCCGACTCCAGCGAATTTCACGCACTCAGCTGTTGGCAACCAACAGCGGGCTGCGAAACCCAGTTTCTCGCTCGCTTGACGTGGCTCAGCGGCAAACAGGGGCTGGCCATGTCGCAGGTCGGCCGAGGCACTTGGGAGAAACTTCTGGAAACAGGCCGTCTGAACAACCTGCTGGATTGGTTGACCCTCGACGAGCCAGAGCTTGCTAACATTGCCGGCTTTGGCGAACGCAGCAGCGTGCGCCTGATGGTCAGTTTTCGCAGTGCACGGCAACAACCGTTTGCACGATGGCTCAAAGCGTTGGGTTTACCGCCCACCGGCCAGGCACAACTGGCTGACTCATGGCAGGCGCTGGCACAACGAGACACCGCACAATGGCAGGCAGAGCCAGGCATTGGCCCCGGTCGCGCAGCGCAATTGAGCGCATTCTTCCGCGACCCGCAGGTGCTGGCACTGAGCGAAACCTTACACACCGCCGGAATCGACGGTTTCTGAACATGCAAACCCGGCGCCCGGGAACCCAACGGCCACCGAGGCGCTCCAACAGCGCAGCGCCCAACCGACCCGATTGCCCTTGCACATGGAGCTCTTATGAAATTTCTTGCACCGCTCGCCCTGCTTACCCTCTGCGGTGTGATGGCCGCCCCCGTGATGGCCGCTGAAGACGCTCCGGGCCTGACCGGCTGCGCAGCCAAGAAGCAAGGCATCATGAATCAGATCGAGCAGGCCAAGTCGCGCGGCAATGCCGATCAGCAGACAGGACTGGAAACGGCGCTGCGCGAAGTCACCGAACATTGCACCGACGCCGGCCTGAAGAAAGAGCGCGAAAACAAGGTGCTCGATGCCAAACACGAAGTCAGCAAGCGCCAGGCTGATCTGGACAAAGCCATGAAGAAAGGCGATCCCGAGAAGATCAACAAACGCAAAGACAAACTGGCCGAGGCGCGCAAGGAATTGCAGGAAGCGCTGGACGAAATCGATAAATAAGAAGCCGGCAAAGTTGCCTGACGCCATCGCGAGCTTGCCCGCGATGGCGTCAGGCTACAAAAATCAATGATCCCGAAACTTTTTATGGCAAGCGCTGCAGGCATCTTCAACTTTTTGTACCGCAGGCCCCAGGTTACTGGCCTTGTAGGGCTGAACCTGGCTGGCGATCACCAGCTCACCGGTCGCTGCTTCAAGGGTGCGAGCCATGTCCTGAAAACGGGCCTGGTTCTGCCAGACATCGTCTTTGGCGCTGGTGTGATCTTCTTCGCGAACCTGCGGGAAGTGCTTCCAGGGTTCATGGGACAACGCATCGAGTTTGACGGCACCTTCGGCGAATTTCGGCCCGTCGAACGGAACGCGCCCACGCAACATCCCGCCCAGGTTTTCACTGGTCTTGAGCATTTGTTTGAAGATCGCTTTGCGTTGACCCAGCGGGGAATTCGGATCGACACCGCCACAGGCGGACAAGGTCATACAGGCCAGCAATACAACAGAAATTCTTTTAAGAGTCATGGTGGCTTCAGGTCACGGAATTCGGCGGCCAGTATCCTCGCCTCACCAACAAACACCAATAGCCCTATTAAAAATACGGGTTGCTTGAGCGCATGGAGCTCTCGGGCAACCGGCACAGGAATCACTCCATGAACAGCCGCTTAAAGGCCTGGCGTCACCCGCTGATCGCAACTCTTCCGCTGCTGGCAATACTGGCTGGCTGTACCGGCGGCGACGACGACGCCAAACCGAAAACCCACGCGTTGGCCACTTATTCCAGCGCAACCTGGGAAGCATTGCCGGCGGTGTCCGATAACGATCTGGTGGCCGGTTTCGGTTCGTGGCGCAGCGCCTGCACCCGACTCAAGGCAGATCCGGTCTGGGGCGCCACCTGCGCAGCGGCGGCCAATGTTTCGCAGAGCGCAAACGAGATCCGTGCCTTCCTCAAACAGAATCTGGATGTCTTCGGCCTGCGGGCCGAAAATGACAACCCCAATGGCTTGATCACCGGTTACTACGAACCGGTCTACCCCGGCAGCCTGACGCCAACCGAAACGGCCAATGTGCCGGTCTACGGCGTACCGGAGGACATGATCATCGTCTCCCTCGACAGCATTTATCCTGAGCTCAAGGGCAAGCGTTTGCGCGGTCGTCTCGAAGGCCGGGTGCTCAAGCCTTATGACGATGCAGCAACCATCGAATCCAAAGGCGTGAAAGCCCCCGTGGTGGCTTACCTCACCGACCCGATGAATCTGCAATTCCTGCAAATCCAGGGTTCGGGACGGATTCAGACCCAGGACGGACGGCAGCTACGCATCGCCTACGCCGACCAGAACGGTCACCCGTACCGACCGATCGGCCGCTGGCTGGTCGAGCAAGGCGAGTTGAAGAAAGAAGACGTAACCATGGGCGCGATCAGCAACTGGGCCAAGGCCAATCCGTCGCGCATCCCGGAACTGCTGGCCAGCAACCCGAGCTACGTGTTCTTCACGCGCAACCCGGACAGCAATGAAGGCCCCCGCGGGTCGTTGAACGTGCCGCTAACGGCCGGTTATAGCGCAGCGGTGGATCGCAAGGTGATTCCGTTGGGCAGCCTGTTGTGGCTGTCAACCACCCGCCCGGACGGCACGGCCCTGGTCCGCCCGGTCGCCGCGCAGGATACCGGCGGCGCGATTGCCGGCGAGGTTCGTGCGGATCTGTTCTGGGGTACTGGAGATGCAGCCGGGCAACTGGCCGGGGACATGAAGCAGCAGGGGCAGATCTGGATGCTCTGGCCCAAAGGTGTCGCGTTGCCACAAGTGCCGCAGGTGGCAGACACAGCCAAAAACAAACCTTAGGTTACTCGCGCTTTCCCGAGCAAGCCCGCTCCCACAGTTGGAATACATCCCCTGTGTGAGCGCGCTGCTCGCAAAGGGCCAGCAGCCCCCCAAAAAAATCAGATCGACACAAAGAAGAACGAAGCAATCAACCCCATCCCGACAAACCACACCAGCGACCGCAAAATCGCCCAGTCCGCCAGATAGCAGATGATGTAAAGCAGGCGACTGGTGATAAACAGCACCGCCAGCACATTGACCGTCACCAACTGCGCCGTGCCCACCAGATGCGCAACGATCACCGCCGCCGCAAACGCCGGCATCACCTCAAAGCTGTTCATCTGCGCCGCATGCGCCCGCCGGGCTACGCCATCGACGCTGTCGAGAAAATCCCGAGGATCATGATTGTCGCTCAGCCTGAAACCGCCCGAGACCTTGGCCACAATCGTGCACACATACGGCAAAAAGATCGCGATCAACACACACCATAGAGCCACCGTCATAACGCCATCCTTTTTCGAGTGATAGGGTTTGCGGGCGGTCAGAACTTCATGACCAGCATGCCGATCAGCACCAGCCCACAGGCTAAGAGCCGCGGTCGACCGAAAGGTTCTTTCAGATATCGCATGCCGAACAGCACCACCAGGATCACGCTGATCTCGCGCAACGCCGCTGCCTCGGCAATCGAGCCCAATTGCATCGCCCACAGCACCAGAGCGTAGCTGAACAACACGCAGAACCCGACCGCCAGCCCCAACTTCCATTGCTCACGCCAGAACTGTATGAACGCCGAGCGCTTGGCGGCCCACGCCAGCAAGGGAAATGGCCAGGCGCTGAGCAGCGTGACCCAGACCAGGTAATCCAGCGGATGCGACCAGCGCCGCAACGCTTGACCATCGATGTAGGTGTAACAACCAATGCACAGGCCGATAAGCGCCACCACGGGCAGCATCGACCACGGTAAATGTTTACCGCCGCCGCCCTGCCACAGCAGGCATGCCATCCCGAACGGAATCAACATGATGCCGAATATCTGCCGAGTGCTGAGTTCCTCACCGGCAAAGATCAGCGTCAGCGCCAGCACCACCAGCGGCGACAAACCCCGCATCAGCGGATAGACCAGCCCGAGATCGCCGACCCGATACGCCTGAATCAGCAGATAGCGATACAGCAACTCAAAGGCTGCCGAAGCCAGAATCCACGGCCAGATGTCTGCGGGAGGCAAGCTCACAAAAGGCAACGCGACAGCGACAAACAACAGCGCCACGGTGTCCATGCACGCCACCACCAGCAGCCGTTCGGCGCTGAATTTGATCAGGGTATTCCACGCCGCATGCAGCAGCGCCGCTATCAACACCAAAGTCGTCGCCAGCACACCCCACTCCTTTTTTGTGGTTGACCCTGCACCCGTCAGTCAGGTTATTTATTCGTGATGCGTCAGTAGCGGTTTATACCGCAAGCGATCACGCCTCACTCCGTTGCGCACCGATAAACAGCACTGGTTGCCTTTCCTCCAGGAGAGGGCTGGGGTGAAGGTCTCTTGATCGGATCACACGTCACTGTGTCCCAAGCCTGACTCAGCCCATCCAACCCTTGCACTGAAGAATCGGTGCGCTGTCTTTCCATACCTCATCCCAAGGACCCCGGATGCTTGAGCTCGTAGCCGCTTTCATCTGCCTCACCACCCTGCTCACCTTCGTCAACTTCCGCTTCATCGGCCTGCCGCCGACCATTGGCGTGATGGTGACCGCACTGATGTTTTCCTTGCTGCTGCAGGGCCTCAGCGTGCTCGGCTATCCCGGCCTCGAAGAGCGTGTGCAGCAACTGATCGGCCAGATCGACTTCGGCGATCTGCTGATGAACTGGATGCTGTCGTTCCTGCTGTTCGCCGGCGCCTTGCACGTCAATCTGAATGACCTGCGCAGCTATCGCTGGCCTATCGGTCTGTTGGCAACCTTCGGTGTCTTGATCGCTACCACGCTGATCGGCAGCCTTGCCTACTACATTTTCGCGCTGTTCGGCTGGCACGTGAGCTTCCTCTACTGCCTGTTGTTCGGTGCGCTGATTTCGCCCACCGACCCGATCGCGGTGCTCGGTGTATTGCGTACCGCCAATGCCTCGAAACCGCTGAAAACCACCATCGTCGGCGAGTCGCTGTTCAACGACGGTACCGCCGTCGTGGTGTTTACCGTGCTGCTGGGCATTGCCCAACTCGGCGAAACCCCGACCGTCAGCGCCACGGCCATGCTGTTCGCTCACGAAGCCATCGGCGGCGTGCTGTTCGGTGGGCTGATCGGTTATCTGGTCTATCTGATGATCAAGAGCATCGAGCAGCACCAGATCGAAGTGATGCTGACCTTGGCACTGGTGATCGGCGGCTCGGCGATGGCCAGTGAGTTGCATGTCTCGGCACCGATTGCGATGGTGGTTGCCGGACTGATCATCGGCAACCTGGGCCGCAACCTGGCGATGAACGACATGACGCGCAAATACCTCGACGGCTTCTGGGAGTTGCTCGATGACATGCTCAACGCCCTGCTGTTCGCGCTGATCGGCATGGAGCTGTTGTTGCTGCCGTTCAACTGGTTGCACGTAGCAGCGGCGAGCTTGCTGGCGGTGGCGATCCTGCTGTCGCGCTTGCTCACCGTGGCCCCGGCGATCCTGCTGTTGCGGCGCTGGCGCACCGTGCCACGCGGTACCATCCGCGTGCTGACGTGGGGCGGGTTGCGCGGCGGGGTCTCGGTGGCCCTGGCGCTGTCGCTGCCACTGGGAGAAGAGCGTGATTTGCTGCTGAGCATCACCTACATCGTGGTGCTGTCATCGATCCTGCTTCAGGGCCTGACCATTGGCCGCGTCGTTCGCGGGGTGACCCGTGCACAGAACGTCAGCGCTGCCGATTCAGCACACTGACAGCTCAATCAGGCACCGTCGCAGAGCACTCGCTCTGCGACGGCCTGCTCAGCATCCCGAGCAGATGCCACAGCGCCTGCGTATTAACCAGCAGCTCTCAGCACCGCATCAACCTGCTCCGCGGCGTGTAAAAGAACACTGTCGCCCCTAAAACTTCCAATCATTTGAAGTCCTGCCGGCAACGCCCCGGTAGCGCGAACGAGAGGGAGGTTAATTTGGGGCAAGCCAAACGCCATCCAGAACTTGCTGAAATCGGAAGGTCCGGTGGCGCCGAGGCCCATCGGAGCGACGATGCCACAACTTGCCCCCAGGACGGCATCGAAAGGCTCGAATATCGGTTCCAACACCGTGGCCAACGTTGCCAAACGCTTCTTTGCCGCTGACTCTTGCTCCCACGTCGTCAGACTGGCGCGCTCGATCATGGCCAATAATTCTTCACTTAGTTTGTCAGGATGCGCTTGCAGTTCTTTGGCCAATGAACGAGCGCCCTCGCAATCGTTTATCAGCAGATGGTCATCAAATACCGCTGCAAACTCCTCAGGCAGCAACACCTCGCTCACTTGATGTCCCGCCATTCGCAGATCTTCAACAGCAGCGTCCAGTGATTTCGCCACATCCTCGTCAACCTGATCCCAACGGGCCGTACGACAGAAGCCGAACGTACATAAACGACGGTCATGAACACGCTTCGCCAAACCCGGGATCAAGACTTGAGCCATCAGTTCCAGATCACGCACGGAGCGGCCATACCAACCCACCGTATCGAAGCTCGGCGCCAAGGGTTTGACCCCCTCTAGAGAAATCACCCCATACGAAGGTTTGAACGCATACAGTGCGCAATAGGATGCTGGCTTAATCAATGATCCGGCTGTCTGTGAGCCCAATGCGATCGGAAAAAAGCCTGCCGCCATTCCCGCTGCCGAACCGGCACTTGAACTTCCTGGAGTTCTGTCAAGATCATGTGGGTTGCGGGTTGGACCGGTATGCATGTAAGCGAATTCGGTGGTATGGGTCTTGCCCATGATGACGGCTCCGGCCTGGCGCAGAAGCGCGACGACATGGGCGTCACGCGAAGGCCGGTTGTCCTCATAGATGGGGGAGTAAAAACGGGTGGGATGATCCATGGTGTCAAAGATGTCTTTGACCCCCACGGGCACACCCGCCAGGAGGCCTTTCGCATCGCTGTTTTTTAATTGGCAAGCTTGACTGCGCACCCTGTCCGGGTCGAAGGAAACAAACGCATTTATGTTTCGCTCTTGCGATTCGACACATTCAAGAAAGTGCTCGGCGACTGTCTCTGCGCTCACGACACCAGAACGCACCATTTGCGAAATGGCTGTGGCGTCTGCGTTATTAATGGTTTGCATACCGCTCCTTGGGCTTCCCTTCGAAAAGCACTTGATGGGAGTGCACTACATGAAAACTTCAAGCGGCATAAACTGACTGCAAATCAGTGAAGCCCTTTATCTCGATAGGATTTGCGGCGGGATCCAGAAAAAACATGGTTGCTTGCTCACCAGGCTCTCCTGGAAAACGAATGCTGGGGGGCAGGACAAATTTCACCCGGCCTTTGATCAAACGGTCTTTTAAAACAATCCAGTCCGACATCTGGAGTATCACGCCAAAATGGGGCATCGGTACGTCGTGCTCACCTACTTTCCCGGTGTTACTGACCCTAAAGGGTTCTCCCAAATGCAACGACAATTGATGCCCGAAAAAATTGAAATCGACCCAGGTATCGGTGCTACGACCTTCCTCACATCCCAGCAACTCACCATAGAACTGGCGGGAAAGTTCCAGATCGCTGACGTGAATAGCAATATGAAAAATAGACTGCATAGGTAGCTCCTGAAGATCGCCGGAAGACGGAAATTACTGGCGAGTTGAAGACTGTGCGATTTATATCAAAAGAGATAGCATGTAATTTTTTCGCTATCGAAAGTATTTCTTATGGATACGCGTTACTTGAAGAGCCTCATCACCGTCGTGGAGTCAGGTTCCATAGCACATGCCGCACGCATCGAAGGGTTGACGGCAGCAGCGATCAGCCAGCGAGTGCTCGCGCTCGAACGGCAACTCGGTTTTGAGCTGCTATCTCGCGTCGGGCACGCAGCCAAGCCGAGTCAAGCCTGCCTTGGTTTATTGCCCAGAGCTAAACGCATCGTTCGCGAAATCGAATTACTGGCCGCAGATGCTGACGTGCGGGGGCTTACCGGGCAGTTGAGAATAGGCGCTGTTTCTACTGTTCTCACGGGGCTTCTACCGGGGGCATTGCGAGCACTGACCGAGTTGGCGCCGGGGCTCACGCCGGTCATCGTGCCAGGAACATCGCGGTCGTTGTATCAAGCGCTTCTTTCGGGAGAAGTGGACGCTGCGATCCTCGTCGTTCCGCCGTTTGAGTTGCCTAAAGCCCTGCAGGCGGTATCGCTACGCAAGGAACCTCTGGTGTTTCTGTCGAAGGAAGAGAGCGCCGATAGCATCCCGACCCAACTGATGACCCAACCGTACATCCGCTACGACCCTGATTCGTGGGGTGGGCGGCATGCCGAACATTATTTGGCGGACCATGGATTGATACCGACGCCGTTGGTAGATCTGGATGCATTGGAGACCATCGCCATGCTCGTGACTGGAGGTCTTGGCGTGAGCCTCGTGCCTTATTGGTCCGGCTTTGAACAATGGGGCCATAAATGTGCCGTGAGCCGGGTTGGCAATGATCGGTATGACCGAGAGATCGCACTGATCAGCCATGTTCAGACTGACCGGCCGAACATGATGAGCGCTTTGTGCAAGGCACTTTCAACAGCGTAGCCTGACCGCGCTCAATCCTTCTTCGATTTGCCATAAGCGTCGTCAGGGCCGGCGGATTCCACTGGCCGGCTTTCGCTACGGATTTGCGCATGACTGATCAGCGCGAAGATGAAACTACCGCCAATGATGTTCCCGGCCAGCGTCGGCCCTGCGAACACCTTCCAGAAATCACTCCACGGCAACTCGCCGGCAAACACCAGATACGACACTTCTGCCGAACCCACCACGATATGGGTGAAATCGCCGAGCGCCATGAGGTAAGTGATGAGGATGATGATCCAGATCTTCGCGCTCTCCATGGAAGGAATCATCCAGACCATGGTGGCGATCATCCAGCCTGAAACGATGCCTTTGGCAAACATCTGGCTCGGCTGGTTTTCCATGACCTTGCGACCGATTTCGAGAAAGGCCAAGTCCGTATTGTTATCGAAAATCGGCAGTTCCAGCATCCCGTAAGCCACCAGAATGGTGCCGCACAAGTTGCCGACCAACACCACTGTCCACAGGCGGATCAGACGAGCAAAGTTGGCCAGGGTGGGTTTGCTCATCACCGGCAACACGGCAGTCAGGGTGTTTTCGGTGAACAGTTGCTGGCGGGCGAGAATGACCGCAAGGAAACCGGCGCAGTAGCCGAAGCTGGCAATCACCTTGAACTCTTCACCTGCGGGCAAGCGAGAGTTGAGCAAGCCCATGGCCATGAGCGACAACCCCATGGTCAGCCCGGCGGCCAGCGCCGACCACCACAACGCAGCGATGCTGCGCTCCAGTTCATGATCACCTTGGGAGCGAATGATTTCGTGCAGCACCGCCGCACGGGGCGGTTGGCTTTCCTTGACATCGTCTTGCTCTTTGGCCGAGAGGTCAGGGGTCTTGCCGTCTGTAGGGGTTGTCATAGCGTCGGAACCGGTGGGGGCTTTTAGCTACGACCTCCGGCGTTCATGGCTGTTCAGTAGGCGGGTAAATCTTCGCCGCCTGCCACACCGCCCTCGCGGGCAAGCCCGCTCCCACAGGGGCTGCGCTGAAACTGTGGGAGAGTGACTTGCTCGCTGCCGATGTTACGGAGTGACCCGTTCATCGTCCTTGAACTGGTCTTTGACGTACTTGATCTCGGTCCGCCCATGCGGGGCCGGCAAGCCGTCTTCCCCCAAGTTCACAAAGACCATTTTCTCGACGGTGAGAATGCTCTTGCGGCTGATCTTGTTGCGCACTTCGCAGGTCAGTGTGATCGAGGTGCGGCCGAACTCGGTGGCAGTGATGCCCAGCTCGATGATGTCGCCCTGACGCGAGGCGCTGACGAAGTTGATTTCGGAGATGTACTTGGTCACCACGCGCTGATTGCCCAACTGGACGATGGCGTAAATCGCTGCTTCTTCGTCGATCCAGCGCAACAGGCTGCCGCCGAACAGGGTGCCGTTGGGGTTGAGGTCTTCGGGTTTTACCCATTTGCGGGTGTGGAAATTCATGTTCACTCCTGAGCGTTTGCCGAAAGATGGGCGCCATCTTGGCAGACTGATCGGTCATGCTCCATGAGCCTTCGACTATGGTCGCCATTGGCGATCTTCATTTGGCCGACAGAAAGCCTTTGGAAGATCAGTCTAGACAGCTATAATCGCCCCCGTTTCAAAACGGTAACGTTCACTTGCTACCGTTTTCCCGCCACCTGTCCGAGGGGCGCTGCAGCAGGTTCAACCTGTCAGGCTCGGATGGGGCGTTGACTGGCCTGGGCCGGACACTAAACGCACAACGGCGCCCATTCGCATACATTACGAATGGAGGCTCTTCATGAGCGCTGTTATCACGCCTGCAGATTTTAACGATTACAAAGTGGCCGACATGTCCCTGGCTGCCTGGGGCCGTCGCGAAACCATCATCGCCGAATCGGAAATGCCAGCCCTGATGGGTCTGCGTCGCAAGTACTCCGGCGAACAGCCGTTGAAAGGCGCCAAGATCCTCGGCTGCATCCACATGACCATTCAGACTGCCGTGCTGATCGAAACCCTGGTTGCCCTGGGTGCCGAAGTACGCTGGTCGTCGTGCAACATTTTCTCGACTCAGGATCAGGCTGCTGCCGCTATCGCTGCTGCCGGCATCCCGGTTTTCGCCTGGAAAGGCGAAACTGAAGAAGAGTACGAGTGGTGCCTGGAACAGACCATCCTGAAGGATGGCCAGCCATGGGACGCCAACATGATCCTCGACGACGGCGGCGACCTGACTCAACTGCTGCACGACAAGTACCCACAGGTTCTGGATCGCGTTCACGGCGTGACCGAAGAAACCACCACCGGCGTACACCGTCTGCTGGACATGCTGGCCAAGGGCGAGCTGAAAATCCCGGCCATCAACGTCAACGACTCGGTGACCAAGTCCAAGAACGACAACAAGTACGGCTGCCGTCACAGCCTTAACGACGCGATCAAGCGCGGTACCGACCACCTGCTGTCCGGCAAGCAAGCGCTGGTCATCGGTTACGGTGACGTGGGCAAGGGCTCGGCCCAGTCCCTGCGTCAGGAAGGCATGATCGTCAAGGTCTCCGAAGTTGACCCGAGCTGC
>NZ_JBIUWM010000005.1:0-123150 GCF_044743445.1 Pseudomonas sp. NPDC087615
TTATTGGGGTGTCGATTACCTAAGACTAACAGTTGGCGTATTTGAAGGACTGGTGGACACGCAACGGCAAACCTCTGGTCACCGGCGGCCTGTTGGCGCTGGTCATCGTGTTCGGCTGGCAGGCTTATCACAAATATCAGAGCAACCAGTCGCAAGGCGCCTCGGTGCTCTATCAGCAACTGCTGGAGACCACACTGACGCCTGACGGCAAGCCTGATACTGCCCGCGTTGCGGATTTGGCCGGCAAGCTCAACAGTGAATTCGGCGGTACTGCCTACGCGCAGTACGGCAGCCTGTTCGTGGCCAAGGTTGCAGTCGACAGCGGCAAGCTCGATGACGCGGCGATGGAACTGAAAGCCATTGTCGACAAACCGGCCAATCCGGCGCTCGGCGAAATCGCCCGTCAGCGTCTGGCGCAAGTGCTGGGTGCGCAGAACAAGGCCGATGACGCTCTGAAACTGCTCGACGGCGATGCCGACAAAGCGTTTCTGGCCACTCGCGAAGAGCTCAAGGGCGACCTGCTGGTGCAGTTGGGCCGTACCGATGACGCGAACAAGGCGTATCAAAAAGCCAAGGCAGCACTGTCGGATGAAGCGGCAGTCGGTGGCCTTCAAATAAAACTCGACGACCTGGCCAAAGGGGATGCGTGACGTGATCCGTTGGAAGCATGCAGCATTGCTGGCTCTGGCCCTTCTGGCCGCGGGTTGCAGCAGCAACAGCAAAAAAGAATTGCCACCGGCTGAACTGACCGACTTCAAAGAAGAAGTGGTTCTGCAAAAGCAGTGGAGTCGTTCGATTGGTGATGGTCAGGGCGAAACCTACAACATGCTGGTGCCAGCGGTTGATGGTGACACCATCTACGCTGCCGATGTAACCGGCATCGTGATGGCCATGGATCGCAGCAACGGCGACGTGAAGTGGAAAAAAGATCTTGAACTGCCTGTCTCCGGCGCCGTAGGCGTTGGTTACGGTCTGGTTCTGGTTGGCACCCTGCAAGGCGAAGTCGTTGCTCTGGACACCGTCACCGGTGAAGAGAAGTGGCATGCTCGCGTGAACAGCGAAGTCCTCGCGCCGCCGGCCAACAACGGCGACGTGGTAGTGGTGCAGACTCAGGACGATCGTCTGGTCGGCCTGGATGCCTCCACCGGTACTCAACGCTGGGTGTATGACAGCACGCCGGCCGTACTGACGCTGCGTGGCACCAGTGCGCCGATCGTGACCAACCGCCTCGCGGTGGCTGGCTTGTCGACCGGTAAAGTGGTCGCTGTGGACATTTCCAACGGTGTGCCGGTCTGGGAACAACGGATCGCGATTCCACAGGGTCGTTCGGAACTGGAGCGCGTAGTCGACATCGACGGCGGTCTGCTGCTTTCCGGCGGTACGCTTTACGTTGCCAGCTATCAGGGTCGTGTTGCGGCACTGGATCTGGAGAGCGGTCGTCAACTATGGCAGCGCGATGCGTCGAGCTACGCCGGTATTGCGCAGGGTTTCGGCAGCGTCTATGTCAGCTTGGCATCGGGCACCGTTGAAGGCGTCGACGAACGTTCCACCACTGCATTGTGGAGCAACGATTCGCTGGCTCGCCGTCAACTGTCGGCGCCGGAAGTGTTCTCCAGCTACGTTGCAGTCGGCGACATGGAAGGTTACCTGCACCTGTTGAGTCAGGTGGACGGTCGATTCGTCGGCCGTGAGCGCATCGACAGCGACGGCCTTCGCGCCCGTCCGCTGGTGGTGGGCGACACGATTTATGTGTATGGCAACAGCGGCAAACTGGAAGCCCTGACCATTAAGTAAAGGTTTGACTATGCTTGGGGTTAATCCCCAGGCAGCCCCGTAACACGGGGTTCGCAGCGCCCACAAGCGCTGCCCCGAGCACCAGCCGCTGCCTCGCAGCGGCTTTTGTATTTTCTGAAATAACGAAGTGGAGAGCCGCATGGTTCCCGTAATCGCCCTGGTGGGCCGACCGAACGTCGGCAAATCCACCTTGTTCAACCGCCTGACCAGGACTCGTGACGCCATCGTCGGCGACTTGTCCGGTCTGACCCGTGATCGCCAGTACGGTGAGGCCAAGTGGCAAGGGCGTTCCTACATTCTGGTCGACACCGGTGGTATCTCCGGTGACGAGCACGGTATGGACGAAAAAATGGCCGAGCAGTCGCTGCTGGCCATTGAAGAAGCTGATGTTGTGCTGTTCCTGGTAGATGCCAAGGCCGGTTTTACCGCCGCCGACCAGATGATCGCCGAACACTTGCGCAAACGTAACAAGCGCTCCTACGTGGTTGCCAACAAGGTCGACAACATCGACCCGGAAATGGCCCGCGCTGAATTTGCTCCGTTGGGCATGGGCCACGCGATTCCGATCGCCGGTGCTCACGGCCGTGGCATCACTCAGATGCTGGAAATCGCCTTGGGTGATTTCCCGAGAGACGAGGAAGAGCCAGAAGACGGTGAAGAAGAGGTCGTTGCCGAAGGCGAGGAAGCCAAGCGCATTCCTGGCCCGAGCGAAAAAGACGGGATCAAGATCGCCATCATCGGCCGTCCGAACGTCGGCAAGTCGACTCTGGTCAACCGCATGCTCGGAGAAGACCGGGTAATCGTCTACGACCAACCCGGCACCACGCGCGACAGTATTTACATTCCGTTCGAGCGCAATGAAGAAAAGTACACGCTGATTGACACCGCCGGTGTGCGCAAGCGCGGCAAGATCCACGAAGAAGTCGAAAAATTCTCCGTGGTCAAAACCCTGCAGGCGATCAAAGACGCCAACGTGGTGATCTTCGTGATGGACGCGCGCGAAGGCGTGGTCGATCACGACCTCAACCTGTTGGGTTTTGCCATTGAGTCCGGTCGTGCGCTGGTTATCGCGATCAACAAGTGGGACGGCATGACGCCGAGCGAGCGCGACTTCGTGAAGGTCGAGCTGCAGCGTCGTCTGTTCTTCGTTGACTACGCCGACATCCACTTCATCTCGGCACTGCATGGCACTGGCGTGGGCAACCTCTACGCTTCCGTACAGAACTCGTTCAAGTCGGCGGTCACTCGCTGGCCGACCAACCGTCTGACTCAGATTCTGGAAGACGCGGTTGGCGAGCATGCGCCACCGATGGTCAACAACCGCCGGATCAAGCTGCGTTACGCTCACTTGGGTGGTGCCAACCCGCCGATCATCGTGATCCACGGTAACCAGATCGAGAAAGTACCGAAGTCGTATGTGCGCTATCTGGAGAACACTTACCGTCGTGTGCTGAAGCTGGTCGGTACGCCGATCCGCATCGAGTTCAAGGGCGGCGAGAACCCGTACGAAGGCAACAAAAACACGCTGACCGATCGCCAGGTCAACAGAAAGCGTCGGATGATGTCGCACACCAAGAAAGCCGACAAGAAGCGCCGCGACAAGAAGTGATTCATCGCTTCTTGTGCGATCAGGATAAAAGGGAGGGCGCCGGTTGGCGCCCTTTTTTTATGGGCGTCGTATGGGCTATCCTCGGGCTCTCCCGCGCCGTCGTCAGAGCCGGGGGCAGAGCAGGGAACCCCGATGATCACCAGCAAGCTGCCGAATGTCGGCATCACGATTTTCACGCAGATGTCTCAGCTCGCGGCGCAGACCGGCGCCATCAACCTGTCTCAGGGTTTTCCCGATTTCGACGGCCCGCAGGCTCTGCGCGAGGCGGTGGGTCGGCATATCGCCAGCGGCCATAACCAGTATTCGCCGATGACCGGCCTGGCGGCACTGCGCGAGCAGATCGCGGTGAAGATCGCCCGAAGTTATGGCGTGAACGTCGATGCCGACAATGAAGTGACAGTGACGCCGGGTGCAACCCAGGCGATTTTCTGTGCCATTCAGGCCGTTATCCACAGCGGCGACGAAGTCATCGTGTTTGATCCATGCTACGACAGCTACGAGCCCGCGACGCAGTTGGCCGGCGGTCGCTGTGTACATGTGCAATTGAGGTCGAACGATTTCTCCATTGATTTCGACAAGCTCGCCGCAGCTCTTAGCCCACGTACGCGGATGATCATCCTTAACACCCCGCACAATCCGAGCGGCGTCCTGATCAGTCGGGGTGAACTTGACCAATTGGCAGCGTTGATCCGTGATCGCGACATCTATTTGATCAGCGACGAAGTCTACGAACATCTGGTGTTCGACGGCACGCCACATGTCAGCGTGCTGGCCCATGAAGCGTTGTATCAGCGCGCCTTTGTGGTCAGTTCGTTTGGCAAAACCTACCACGTCACGGGCTGGAAAACCGGTTATGTCGTTGCGCCGCCCGCGCTGACCCTCGAATTGCGCAAGGTGCATCAGTACGTCAGTTTCTGCGGCGTGACGCCGTTGCAATACGCCTTGGCCGATTACATGGCGCAACACCCTGAGCACGTCGAAGAGCTGCCAGGTTTCTATCAGGCCAAGCGCGATCTGTTCTGTGATCTGCTGACGCCGTCGCGATTGAGCTTTACCCGTGTCACCGGCACCTATTTCCAACTGGTCGATTACTCGCAAATCCGTCCTGACCTCAACGACGTCGAGATGGCTGTGTGGATGACCCGCGAGCATGGCGTGGCGAGTATTCCAGTGTCAGTGTTCTACCAGAAGCCACCCGAAGGCCAGCGCCTGGTGCGCCTGTGCTTCGCCAAACGCGAGGAGACGCTGCGCGAAGCGGCGGCCAAACTATGCGCGATCTGAGTGCGTTACCCGATCTCAATCTGGCACTGATCCAGACCAGCCTGGCGTGGCATGACCGCCAAGCCAACTTCGAGCATTTCGACGTGTTACTGGAGCAGGCGCGTGGCGCGGACCTGATCATCCTGCCGGAAATGTTCACCACCGGCTTCTCCATGGAGTCCGAAACCCTCGCCGAAGCCGAGAATGGCCCGACCAGCAAATGGCTGCGGGTGCAGGCGGCCAAGCTCAATGCGGTGATCACCGGCAGCGTGATCGTTCAGGCCGCCGACGGTAGCCACCGCAATCGTTTGTTGTGGGCAAGGCCCGACGGCGAAGTCTGGCATTACGACAAGCGCCACCTGTTCCGCATGGCCGGCGAGCACAACCACTACACCCCCGGCGAACGTCAGGTGCAGTTCGAGCTCAAGGGCTGGAGGGTTCGACCGCTGATTTGCTACGACTTGCGCTTCCCGGTGTGGAGTCGTGACGCGCAGGACACCGATCTGCTGCTGTACACCGCTAATTGGCCGGGTGCACGGCGTTTGCACTGGAATCGCCTGCTGCCTGCACGAGCCATCGAAAACCTGTGCTACGTGGCGGCGGTCAATCGTGTGGGCACTGACGGCAAGGGGTTCGCGTATACCGGCGACAGTCAGGTGCTGGATTTTCAGGGCGAAACCTTGCTGGCGGCGGGGGAGGCTGACGGGGTGTTCATGGCCGTGCTGGAGGCTGCGCCATTGGCTGCTTACCGTGAGCGTTTCCCGGCGAATCTGGATGCCGATACCTTCGAGTTCACCTGATATTTGCGGTGCCTGACAGGCCGTCTTCGCGAGCAAGTCCGCTCCCACAGTTGACCGCGTTCCAATGGGGGAGCGGGCAGGCCAGATTGAGCAACACAAAACCATCAGGCAAAAAAAGGCCCCGGCGTTCGCACTCCGGGGCCTTTTGCGTTTCAGCGATGGCTTAAGCCGCTTTCGCTTCCGGCTGGCTCAGCGAACGGTTGAGTGCGCTGAACAGTGCCTTGAAGCTGGCCGTGGTGATGTTCTCATCGATACCCACGCCGTGCACCGCACGTTCGCCGTTCACGCGCAGCTCGATGTAGGCCGCCGCTTTGGCATTGGTGCCCGCGCCGATCGCGTGCTCGTTGTAGTCCATGATCTCCACCGGAATCGGCAGGCCAGCGACCAGTGCTTCCAGCGCACCATTGCCTTTGCCGCGCCAGTGCAGGTTGGTTTCGCCCTGACCTTGGCTTGCCACTTCCACTTCGACCGAGCTGTTGCCGTTTTCTTCCTGCAGGCGATGGCTGACCAGCGCGTAAGGCGTGTTGGCTTGCAGGTATTCGCTGATCAACAGCGAGTGGATCTGCTTGGCGGACATCTCCAGGCCCAGACGGTCGGTTTCACGCTGCACGACCTGGCTGAACTCGATCTGCATGCGACGTGGCAGGCTGATGCCATATTCCTGTTCCAGCAAATAAGCGATGCCGCCCTTGCCCGACTGGCTGTTGACGCGGATCACCGCCTCGTAGCTGCGGCCGATGTCGGCCGGATCGATTGGCAGGTATGGCACTTCCCACAGGGTGTCCGGTTTCTGCTGGGCGAAGCCCTTGCGGATGGCGTCCTGGTGCGAGCCAGAGAAGGCGGTGTGAACCAGGTCGCCAACGTACGGGTGGCGTGGGTGAACCTGGATCTGGTTGCATTCTTCGACGACTTTGCGCACGCCGTCGATGTCGGAGAAGTCCAGTTCAGGGTTGACGCCCTGGGTGTACAGGTTCAGTGCCACGGTGACGAGGTCGACGTTACCGGTGCGCTCGCCGTTGCCGAACAGGCAGCCTTCGACACGATCGGCGCCCGCCATCAGGCCCAACTCGGTCGCAGCCACGCCAGTGCCTCGGTCGTTGTGGGTGTGCAGGCTGATGATCACGCTGTCACGACGGTTGATGTTGCGGCCGAACCATTCGATCTGGTCGGCGTAGATGTTCGGGGTCGCGCATTCCACGGTGGCCGGCAGGTTGAGAATCATCTTGTGCTCGGGCGTCGGGTTCCAGACCTCGATCACCGCGTCACAGACTTCCTTGGCGAATTCCAGCTCAGTGGCGCTGAAGGTTTCCGGCGAGTATTCGAAGGTCCACTCGGTGTCCGGCTGCATCGCGGCGTATTTGACGAACAACTTGGCGGCGTTGACCGCGATGGCCTTGATGCCGTCCTTGTCCTGATTGAAGACGATGCGACGGAAGGAAGGCGAGGTGGCGTTGTACAGGTGAACGATGGCTTTCTTCGCACCGCGCAGGGATTCGAACGTCCGCTCGATCAGGTCTTCACGACCTTGGGTCAGCACCTGAATAGTGGTGTCGTCCGGGATGTGGCCTTCTTCGATCAGGGTGCGCACGAAGTCGAAGTCGGTTTGCGAAGCGGCCGGGAAGGAGGCTTCGATTTCCTTTACGCCCACTTGAACGAGGGTTTTCCAGAAACGCAGCTTTTTCACCGCATCCATCGGCTCGATCAGCGACTGGTTGCCGTCACGCAGGTCGGAGCTGCACCAGATCGGCGCGGCGTCGATGGTTTTCGACGGCCAGGTGCGATCCGGCAGGTTGATGACAGGAAACGCACGGTACTTTAAAGACGGATCTTTGAGCATGCTCATCGGGAAATTCCTTATTGTCTGGGCCGAAAAGAGGCGGCCTGCCGGTGGAACGAATGTTCTTGGAAAAGCGTGGGACGAGGCGTAGCGATTCAGCCTCGCAGTCGTGCGCTGACGAGGCACAGGCTGCGGTGCTGGCGAAGCTGAATGAGGGTGTGAGAGGTTTTCATGCCCTCAACCCTAACCGCGGGTGGGAAGGATGGCAAGCAGTCGAAAAAAATTGAGAGGAATACTCGAAAAGTACAGATTTGCACGATTTTATTGTGCGGTATGGCGGGAATCGTATGGATATTTGCGCGAGGTTGGATACGGGCGCAATCGCTTTTCGATGGCAGTCACGATGCCTTCGCGAGCAAGCCCGCTCCTACATTGTCCGTGTCGCACACACATCTCATGGACACCACCAACCTGTGTGGGAGCGGGCTTGCTCGCGAAGAGGCCAGCAGCCTCAGCGCATGACTCAAGGCTGGAACGCACCAATGAAAATCGCCGGATCGACCCGCGCATCATTCAGGCTGATATTCCAGTGCATGTGCGGCCCGGTCGCCCGGCCGGTCGAGCCCACCTTGCCAACCACGCCACCACGGGCCAGTTGATCGCCAACCTTCACATCAATCTTCGACATATGGCAGAACATGCTGATAAAGCCCTGCCCATGGTCGACAAACACGGTGTTGCCGTTAAAGAAGTAGTTGCCGATCAGAATCACCTTGCCCGCCGCCGGGGTCTTGATCGGTGTGCCTGCCGGCACCGCAAAGTCGAGGCCAGCGTGGGGATTGCGTTCTTCACCATTAAAGAAGCGGCGCACACCGAACTTACTCGACAGTGGCCCGTTGACCGGTTTGTCCAGCAGCAGGTTGCTCGGCGTGTTCGGGCTAAAGCTGCGGTAAGCCTTGATCTGTTCGGCCAGTTCACCCTGGATGCGCTTGAGGTTGGCCGGGTTTGGATTGACCTGCTGAGTGTTCTTAAGAGTGATGCGTTGTTCCGGGTATTTCTTGTTACCGACAGTGAACGGCAGATTGCGTCCGCCGCTGCTGATCTGCTGCGCGCCGGGCTTGACCGTCAGCGGCACACCGACGATCGCCAGCCAGTTGTTCTGTTCCTTTACGACCAGCACCGGTTTGCCCTGATAAGTAGCTCTAGGCGCTTGGCTCGATACGCCCAGATCAACCACGGCGACGCCGCCCGGCACCGGTTTGTTCAGCATCCGGGTGATGTAACTGTCGGCGTGGGCATTGAAAGTCAGGCACAGGAGCAACAGTGGAGCCAGAAAACGCGGCATGGATCAGTCCAGTAAAGAGAGGGTGACAGGCGTCAGATGATTGTCTTCGACGCGCACTTGCAGTTCGCCTTCGCCCAGTTTGGCTTTCAGGCGCTGACCGGTATGAGTTTGCGCAGCATTGCGAATCGCGTTGCCGCGTTCGTCGAGCAAAATGCTGTAGCCGCGGCCGAGGGTCGCCAATGGGCTGACCACGTGCAGTGTCTGCATTTGGCTGTGCAGTTGCAGGCGACGGCTTTTCAGGCCTTCACGCATCGCGCGCGGCAGACGTTCGGCGAGGCTATCGAGACGCTGGCGCAACATCGCCAGTTGCCGCCCCGGATGTTGCCCTGCGAGGCGGGTTTGCAGGCGGATCAGGCGTTCTCGACGGGTATTCAAGTTGCGCTCGAACGCCCGGCGCATGCGCATGTCCAGATCATCCAGGCGCTGAGCCTGCTGGCGCAGACGTTCACCTGGATGGCGCAAGCGGCGCGCCATGCCTTCCAGGCGCAGACGATCACGCATCAAACGGTCACGCATACGCATCACCAAGCGGCGATGCAGGCTTTCGACCTGACGGATCAGATGGCTTGAATCGGGGGCGAGCAATTCGGCGGCCGCGGACGGCGTCGGCGCCCGCACGTCGGCGACAAAGTCGCTGATCGACACGTCGGTTTCATGGCCGACCGCGCTGACGATCGGCGTCACGCAGGCGTCGACCGCACGGGCCACGGCTTCTTCGTTGAAGCACCAGAGGTCTTCCAGCGAACCACCGCCGCGAGCGAGGATCAGCGCGTCAAAACCCCGGGCATCGGCCATTTTCAAAGCACGGACAATCTGCGCGGTGGCTTCGCGGCCCTGCACGGCGGTGGGAATCAATGTCAGCTGGACTTGCGGCGCGCGGCGGCGGAACACACTGATAATGTCGCGGATGACCGCGCCGGTCGGCGAACTGATAATGCCGATGCGTTGCGGATGCGCTGGCAGCGGCACTTTGCGTTCAGCGCTGAACAGGCCTTCGGCGCTGAGTTTTTCTTTCAGCGCATCGAAGGCCAGTCGCAGTGCACCGTCACCGGCCGGCTCAACCGTGTCGAGAATCAACTGATAGTCGCCACGGCCTTCGAACAGCGAGACCTTGCCGCGCACCTTGACTGCCAAGCCATCCTTCAACGCTTGACGCACCCGCGCTGCGTTCTGCCGGAACAGCGCGCAACGCACCTGCGCGCCACTGTCCTTGAGGGTGAAATAGATGTGGCCGGACGCCGGGCGGGCGAGGTTGGAAATTTCGCCTTCGACCCAGATATTGCTGAACACGTCTTCCAGCAACACCCGCGCGCGGCCGTT
Source organism: Pseudomonas sp. NPDC087615 (assembly GCF_044743445.1). Taxonomy (NCBI): domain Bacteria; kingdom Pseudomonadati; phylum Pseudomonadota; class Gammaproteobacteria; order Pseudomonadales; family Pseudomonadaceae; genus Pseudomonas; species Pseudomonas sp. NPDC087615. The sequence continues at coordinate 9,906 of NZ_JBIUWM010000005.1, forward strand.
GAGCTGGCTGACAGTCAGGACTTCACGGTCCAGGCCGAGTCTTGCAAAGGGATCTTTAATCATGGGGCGCAGTTTAAAGGCATTCGCCTGAGAATCACCACACGCCCACTAGGCACTTGACCGGATTTTGTCAGGGCTTAAGCTGCCGGCCTTTAGGGCGCCTTCGCGGGCAAGCTCGCTCTCACAGGTTTCTCTGGTGTACACAAGATGTGTGAACGACGGAGGCCACGGTGGGAGCAGGCTTGAGCGCGAAGGCGTCAGACGCCACACCGCAGGCCTTTCCATGAATTCGCAAAGCATCATCGTCCCGAAAATCTCCACCCTGCCGGTCCACGAACCCCGGGCCAGGGCGATCGTGCGCTGGCTGGTGCGCAAGAACATCATCGAAGAAGCGTTGACCACCTGCGGTCGTACCGGCAATCGCATGGCTCACGCCATTGCCGACGGCGCCCGCGCCGTGGTGCTGCACCCCGAGGCGTTGCCATTCGGTGAGCCGATCAACGGGTTGGAGATCATCACCAAACGCTGTATCTACACCCCGGCCAAAGGCTTTCTCGAAGAAGCCGGTTGCGCCGAATGCCGCCGCGAAGTCGGCGAGGCGTTGTTCGAAAGCCTCGAAGACTGGATGCCGGCCCGCACCGACAACTTCACTTGCCCGGAATGCGGACATGAAGACGACATCAACGGCTTTCTGTATTTGCAGGAATGCGGGTTTTCCAACCTCGGATTCATCTTCAACAACTGGCTGGAAGCAGGGTTCAAGCAGAGCTTTATCGACGAGTTCGCCGATTGGCTGGATCTGCCGGTGAGCTGGGTGAAAGTCGAGTTGTAGGGGCGTCGATTCCCGTATATCAGCAACATTGATATTAAGCGGAGTTTTACATTGAACAGCGGGGGGTGTCTGACTATAATGGCGCGCTTCCATTTTCCCGCTCGGGAGCCCCCGCGATGCTGCGTATCAGCCAAGAAGCTCTGACATTCGACGACATTCTACTAGTGCCTGGTTATTCCGAGGTGCTTCCTAACGAAGTCAGTCTCAAGACCCGCCTTACCCGTGGCATCGAGCTGAATATTCCTCTGGTTTCTGCCGCCATGGACACCGTCACTGAAGCCCGTCTGGCAATTGCCATGGCTCAGGAAGGTGGCATCGGCATTATCCACAAGAACATGACCATCGAGCAGCAAGCTGCCGAAGTTCGCAAGGTCAAGAAGTTCGAAGCCGGCGTCGTCAAGGATCCGATCACCATCGAGGCCGATGCCACGGTTCGTGATCTGTTTGAATTGACCCGCATGCACAACATTTCCGGCGTTCCGGTACTGCACGATGGCGACCTGGTCGGCATCGTCACTTCCCGTGACGTGCGCTTCGAAAACCGCCTGGATGCCACCGTCCGTGAAGTGATGACGCCTAAAGAGCGTCTGGTCACGGTCAAGGAAGGCGCCGACAAGAACGACGTGCGTGAACTGCTGCACAAACACCGCATTGAACGCGTACTGATCGTCGACGACAAATTTGCCCTCAAAGGCATGATGACGGTCAACGACATCGAAAAAGCCAAAGCCTACCCGCTGGCCAGCAAGGACGATCAAGGTCGTCTGCGCGTTGGTGCTGCTGTCGGCACCGGTAAAGACACCGGTGATCGTGTCGCTGCGCTGGTCAATGCCGGTGTGGACGTGGTGGTGGTCGACACCGCTCACGGTCACTCCAAAGGCGTGATCGACCGCGTTCGCTGGGTCAAAGAGAATTTCCCTGAAGTGCAGGTGATCGGCGGCAACATCGCCACCGGCGCAGCCGCCAAGGCCCTGGCCGAAGCTGGCGCCGACGCCGTCAAGGTCGGTATCGGCCCTGGCTCGATCTGCACCACCCGTATCGTCGCCGGTGTCGGCGTCCCGCAAATCAGTGCCATCGCCAACGTTGCCGCTGCCCTTGAAGGCACCGGCGTACCGTTGATCGCCGACGGCGGCATCCGTTTCTCCGGTGACCTGTCCAAGGCCATCGTCGCTGGTGCCTCCTGCGTGATGATGGGCTCGATGTTCGCCGGTACTGAAGAAGCGCCGGGTGAGATCGAACTGTTCCAGGGCCGTTCGTACAAGGCTTATCGCGGCATGGGTTCGCTGGGCGCCATGTCCCAGGCTCAGGGCTCTTCCGACCGTTACTTCCAGGACTCCTCGGCAGGCGCCGAGAAACTCGTTCCGGAAGGCATCGAAGGCCGTGTGCCGTACAAAGGCACCCTGAGCGCGATCATTCACCAGTTGATGGGCGGTCTGCGTTCCTCGATGGGCTACACCGGTAGCGCCAATATCGAAGAAATGCGCACCAAGCCTGAGTTCGTGCGGATCACCGGCGCTGGCATGGCCGAATCCCACGTTCACGACGTGCAGATCACCAAAGAAGCGCCAAACTACCGCGTAGGTTGAGCCTTCAAGCAACAAGCTAAGCAACCGGGGCTGTTTTATTCAGCCCCGAGTTGTTTCTGAATCACGACTGTTTCTGAATGACTTAGACGAGACTGAATCATGGCCCTCGATATTCACGCTCACCGCATCCTGATCCTCGACTTCGGTTCCCAGTACACCCAACTGATTGCCCGCCGCGTGCGCGAGATCGGTGTGTACTGCGAACTGCACCCGTTCGACATGGACGAAGATGCGATTCGCGAATTCGCTCCGAAAGGCGTCATCCTCGCCGGCGGCCCCGAGTCCGTGCACGAAGCCAACAGCCCGCGCTGCCCACAAGCTGTGTTTGACCTGGGCGTACCGGTCTTCGGTATCTGCTACGGCATGCAGACCATGGCCGAGCAACTGGGCGGCAAGGTTGAAGGTTCCGAACTGCGTGAGTTCGGTTACGCCCGCGTTGATGTGGTCGGCAAGAGCCGCCTGCTCGACGGCATCGAAGACCACATCGACGCCGACGGCCTGTTCGGCCTCGACGTATGGATGAGCCACGGTGACAAGGTCACCAAGATGCCGGAAGACTTCCACATCCTGGCCAGCACCCCGAGCTGCCCGATCGCCGGCATGTTCAACGACGACCGTGGCTACTATGGCGTGCAGTTCCACCCGGAAGTGACCCACACCAAACAGGGCGGCCGCATCCTGTCGCGTTTCGTTCTCGACATCTGCGGTTGCGAAGCCCTGTGGACGCCGTCGAAGATCGCTGAAGACGCCATCGCCAACATCCGCGCACAGGTCGGCACCGACAACGTGCTGCTGGGTCTGTCCGGCGGCGTTGACTCCTCGGTGGTTGCGGCGCTGCTGCACAAAGCCATCGGCGATCAGCTGACCTGCGTGTTCGTCGACAACGGCCTGCTGCGTCTGCACGAAGGCGAGCAAGTGATGGCTATGTTCGCCGAGAACATGGGCGTCAAAGTGATCCGCGCCAACGCCGAAGACCAGTTCTTGAACAACCTGGCCGGCGAAGCCGACCCGGAGAAGAAACGCAAGATCATCGGTCGCACCTTCATCGACGTCTTCGATGCCCAGTCCAACAAACTGGAAAACATCAAGTACCTCGCTCAGGGCACCATCTACCCGGACGTGATCGAGTCGGCTGGCGCGAAAAGCGGCAAGGCGCACGTGATCAAGTCGCACCACAACGTGGGCGGTTTGCCGGAAGAGATGAACCTGAAACTGGTCGAGCCACTGCGCGAACTGTTCAAGGACGAAGTCCGTCGTCTGGGACTGGAACTGGGCCTGCCGTACGACATGGTCTACCGCCACCCGTTCCCGGGCCCTGGTCTGGGCGTACGCATCCTCGGTGAAGTGAAAAAGGAATACGCCGACCTGCTGCGTCGTGCCGACCACATCTTCATCGAAGAACTGCGCAAAGCCGACTGGTACCACAAGGTCAGCCAGGCTTTCGTGGTGTTCCAGCCAGTGAAATCGGTTGGCGTGGTCGGCGATGGCCGTCGTTACGCCTGGGTCGTGGCCCTGCGTGCCGTGGAAACCATCGACTTCATGACCGCACGTTGGGCGCACCTGCCTTACGAACTGCTGGAAACTGTCAGCGGCCGCATCATCAATGAAATCGAAGGCATCTCCCGCGTTACTTACGACGTGTCGAGCAAGCCGCCGGCGACGATTGAGTGGGAGTGATCCTGCTGCACTTCGATGCTTGCATTGAGTGACTGAAAACCCCTTGGCCCAGGCCAGGGGGTTTTCGTTTCTGACGCGGATGTCAGTCAGGGAGACTGCTCTGTAGCGCCAGCCCCATCTCTGTCAGTCGTAGCGACATTTCCTCGATGTTGGCGAACTGGACGTCATTCACCCGAGTCCATGCAGGACGATGCAGGGAAATGACGCCGTCGGCCAGATTCGCCACAGGCGTACGCACGAGCATGCCTTGCTTGCTACGGTGCAACACGGTGTAAGTGTCTGCGGTTTTCTGGATCATATACATGCCACGCCTGTGCAGCAGGTTCTCCAGTGTCTCCTCATTCCAGGCCACCGGTTCGGCTGGCATTCGCAGGCGAAAGTCAGCGCGAAGAACATCGTTAGTCTGTGTCGCAGCGCCATTTGAAAATGATCCTCGACGCACTTCGATACCCGGGTCGGCGTCGACTTGCAGGGTGTCACCCATTCCGATTTCCTCGATGCGCAAACCGATAGCGCCCTTTATTTCGCTGATACCAGGTAGACCTCTCAGTGTGTTGGTGTTTTGCACACCGGTCAGCGCGATCCATTTTTTGGGGCTGTTGAGGTAGGTGTCGCCCGTCATGATGTCGCTCGCCAGATAGGTGCCCATCATTTGTTCGTCATAGGGCGAAAGCGGTGACTTCATTTTGTAGCTCGCTGCGCAGTCGATGCCCTGGATGCGCACACCATTGGCCTTGGCTGCCCTGACCAGTTCCAACACATTGAATCGCCCCGTAGGATCGGTGCCCAGGCTGCTCAGGTAGGTTCGTAACTCTGCCGACAGGGTGCCGGTTGTGAAGTAGCGGTTCAATTCCACTTGAGCGAAGTCACTGAGCACGCCACGCAGGTAAAGGGTTTTGGCGTGCCTGGCCAGCGCCGGCATGTGTTCAATCATGAAGCGCATGCTGGCAATGCGGTTCAGCGTTTCACCCACTACCAGTCCGGGTGCCGATTCAAAGATGCGATCGACGAACTCTGAAATTGAAATCGGTGTACTGATGGCGGTCATGGCAGGCCGGGGAGGCGGGGTGATCCACGGAAGATTGCTGAAAAATTTTCTCGCGCCGGCCTGCAGCAGTTTGCGCTTGCCCACGGCATACATCTCAAAGGGGTCGTGCATGCTGAAGCTACCGTCGGCATTTCGCATCAGTTGGGCATGGGTTTCGGTCAGGTTCAGTGCCCAGGCTCTTATCGAACTGCGCACAGTCGGTTCGATATCGTAGGCAGAGTTCACTATGCGCAGTGGGCGTGATACCGGAGTATGTGATTCGACCTGCGGTTGAGCGGTTGCCTCAGGCCCAGTCGGTTCAAGGGTGTCGAGTGGAATATCGGGAGCGCAGGTTTTTCCCATGCATTGGCCGCCGCCGGTGAGGCGCAACGACTGCATTCGCTCCCATTCGCCTGTGGCATTCAGACGTACCGGCAACGAATGAACAAACTGATTGGGTCTGTCCGGGTCCACGATAGCCCAATAGCCGCCTTCGCCATAGTCGCCGAAATAGCGCACATAGTACGGGTTGTCATTTATCAGAATGGCGTAAGGCGGATCGCTGTTGAGTCGAAAGATGCCTTGGAACTGTCCGGGTTCGGTCTGCGTATCCAGGCCGTCGAGCAGTTCGTTGCACATGTATTTGTCAGGGATCGGCGGCGCTAGAGCGCTTTGCGCCGGGATCGACCCAGACGTTTCAGGTCCGGGAGCAATAACGTCTGGCTCGACCGGACCGATGAGCTCCGGTTGTTCGACCAGCGGATCCGTTAGCTCCAGTGCCGACGTGGACGCGCTCAGCTCAGCCATTTCTGCTGCCTCGGCCGCTTCCACCTCGGCTCCCACCTCCAGCATCGAGCCGGTGCCCTTGAGGAAGGGAACGTTGAACAGCGCGTCAATCCCGCTCAGCACTGCACCCAGCACGCCTGCGTTGCGATCATGGGCGGTTGTGCCGTTGACCGCCTGATCAATGTTCAGCCCCATGCTGACGATGCTGGCGCCAATGACCGGCAGTGCGACCGGCCAGCCTACAGCGGCCATCGGGCCAAAAGCCTTGAGGCCTGCATTCAGATACCCGATCCATAGTTTTTTACGCAGGTCGCCATTGGAGGTCAGGGACAGGCTGGCTTCGGCAAACATTGCGTTGCGGGTCGAATCACGCAACCAACTGAACGCATCACCACTGATCGCCAGGTTGTGCCGATTGATCAGGTGGTGATCGGTACGGCCCCAGGTGCTGACCAGACGATTCATCAAATCGGTGATGTTCTCGGTCATCTGCTGACGTTCGGCGAGTGGAAAGTGATTGAGCAAATGCTTGCGCAGCGTGTCGTGATTCATCTGCTCTAGAACCCACCAATGCATGTCCGCTGAGGTTTCCAGTACTACGAACGTCAGGACCTCGCCGGGCAGATAGATAATCTGCCGACCAACCGGATCGGCAATGCGTAGCAGGTTGCTGGCCGGATGGCCGTCGATATCGAACGCTCGCACCTCATTGCCCGCCGCATGAGGCGTTTGCAGCGTTGAGAGGTTCATTGGCCAGGTGACAGGCCCGATCACCGAATCGACGATCCACTGGAAATCCGTTCCGGTCAATTGCCCGACTTCCAGTGCCTGCACGGCACGGCTGAGGAAGTTGCACTTGGCCAGCGTGCGAAAATCATCGGCGTGCGTGTTCCAGAAAGCCGTCAACCTGTCGTTGTATCGCGTGCTGAAGTCGATATCCCAAAAAGTGTTGAGCACCTCGTTGCCGTGCAGACGCACTTCGTTGCGGTGGTCGAAATTTTCGGTCTGGGGCCCGTCCTTGTAGAAACCCGCGTAGAGATCCAGCAGATCGGCGTTGTCCTGGTCGGTGGCGCGAAAACGATGAATCACCAGTTGGGTGAGGGTCATCGATTCGTAGGGTTTTTCGCGGATGTGCTCCCAGCCGGTAAATGACCGGGTGCTGCTCTGGGCGGCCTTGAATCGATGAAAATAGACCTGATCCGGGTCGAGATTCGCTAGACCTTTTTCTTGTAACAGATGACGGGCAGCTTCATGTGCCGTGTCGTGCAGGCCCGGACAATTTTGCACGATGGCCGTAGCCATTGCCTTGAGGGCCGCTTTATCTGCCGCATTGGGCTGAGGACGTTGTACGGGGGCGTTCATGCTGTCTCCATCCATGAGAAACGAAGGCCGAGCATGGCCGAATCGCTCAAGGGGAGTGCACTAACTATGTACCGCACATTGCCGTCGAAAACGTGCTGCGGTCAGCGCCGTGCCACGTCGGAGAAGTAGAACTTGTCCAGCGTGTGCCGGGACTCGGTGTACTCGAACTGCCGACCGTCTTGGAGGAAGGTCTGATTGCTGACCACGATCACATGGCTTTGCTCATCGAGATCAAGGTGCAACTGATCATCCTTGCTGCGCGGCACAGCCTCGATGGTGCGTTGGGCGTAGGCGATCTGAAGCTGCAAGGTCTGTTCGATATAGGCGTAGATCGACTGCTTGGCGATATCGAGGGAAAGGCCGGGAATCACCTCGGTGACGAAATGGTTGATGTCGAGAATCACCCGTTTACCGTCGATGCGCCGCACCCGTTTGACTCGCGTGATGGGGCAGCCGGGCTCGGCGTTGATGTGTTCGAGCAGAGCACCTTCCAGTGTAATTTGCGTCAGTTCGACGACTTCGGTGCTGACGTCGTTGCCCAGTCGCGGATAGGTTTCCTGGAAGCTAACGATGCCGCCGAGCTGGAACTCGATCGGGTTGGTCGACAGCACGAACGTACCTTTGCCGTGGATCTTTTGGGCGAAACCGCGCTCCTGAAGTTGCTCGATGGCCTTGCGTACGGTGCCGCGGCTGGCCTGATAGCTGTCCATCAGTTCGGTTTCCGAAGGCAGACGGGCGCCGCGTTCCAGGCGTTCAGTCGTGATGCTGGCCAGCAGATCGCTATAGATCCGGTTGTATTTGCTCATGGGTAGGCTCTGTGCCGACTGTGCTCAAAACGTCGAACCTTAAGGGCAGGGTAGGGCTTTGTCCATGTGGGGAATGGAAATCACCCAAGGGCAGGGTAGGAAAATTCGCTGCCGATCTGACGGGAATATGCAAAAACAAACTCGTCTGTACGAGTTGTTGCATTAACTCGTACAGACGAGTATTTTTCGCTTCGGCGTGCTGCCAATAACAACAATTCACGGTGGAAGAACAAGCATGAGCCATGACTATCCGAACATCGCCAGCGAGTTGCTCCAAAGCCTCGGTGGCAGCGATAACCTCGAGCAAGCCGCGCATTGCGTCACGCGCTTGCGTCTGGCCCTGAAGAATCCCGGCCTGGTCGACAGCGCCACGCTCAACCAGATCGATCTGGTCAAAGGCTCGTTCTTCACCGGCGGCCTCTATCAGGTAGTGATCGGTCCGGGTGAAGTGGAAAAGGTCTACGCCGAACTGCGCCGACAGACCGGTCTCGCCGCAGCGACCATCGCCGACGTTAAACAGAAAAGTGTCGAGAAGATCAACGCCATGCAGCGTCTGGTGCGGGTGTTTTCCGATGTGTTCATGCCCATCCTTCCGGCGCTGATCATTGCCGGTCTGCTGATGGGCATCAACAATCTGCTGGGTGCCAAGGGCATGTTCATCGAAGGGCAGACCCTGCTGGATGCCTACCCGAAACTCGACGGGCTCTGGAGCCTGATCAATCTGATGGCGAACACCTCGTTTGTGTTTTTGCCGGCACTGGTGGGCTGGTCGGCGGCCAAGCGTTTTGGCGGCAGTGAAATCCTCGGCATTGTGCTCGGCCTTATGCTGGTTCACCCGGACTTGCTGAACGCGTGGAACTACGGCAAGGCTGTTGCCGGACTGGATGGCCAGAGCCTCCCCTATTTCGACATCCTCGGATTGTTCCAGATTGAAAAAGTCGGCTATCAGGGGCAGATCCTGCCGATTCTGTTGGCAGCCTATGTCATGAGCGTCATCGAAAAATGGCTGCGGGCGCGAGTGCCTAACGCGGTGCAGTTGCTGGTGGTGCCGATCACCACCATCGTCGTCACCGGCGTGCTGGCGCTGGCTGTGATCGGCCCGGTGACCCGCCACGTTGGCATCTTCATCACCGAGGGTGTGGTCATGCTGTTTGACCTGGCACCGATGGTCGGCGGGGCGATATTCGGACTGCTGTACGCGCCACTGGTCATCACCGGCATGCACCACATGTTTCTCGCGGTCGATCTGCAATTGATCTCGACCCAAGGCGGCACCTTCATCTGGCCGATGATCGTCATGTCGAACCTCGCCCAAGGCAGTGCTGCGCTGGCGGTGTTCTATATGACGCGCAATGCGCGGGACAAGAGCATGGCGTCGACCTCGGCGATTTCCGCGTATTTCGGTATCACTGAACCGGCCATGTTCGGGGTCAATCTGCGCTACAAGTTTCCGTTCTATGCGGCACTGACGGGGTCGGCAATGGGCTGCATCTTCCTGTCGCTGAACAAGGTTCAGGCATCGGCCATCGGTGTCGGAGGCCTGCCCGGTTTCATCTCGATCATTCCGCAGTTCATCCCGATGTTTGTGATCGGGATGGTCATCGCCATGGTTGTGCCGTTTGTTTTGACCTGTGCACTGAGCATGAAGATTGTCCGGCCTGGATATCGGGTTGCCTGACGCTTCCATTTATTGAAGGAATTGTGCCATGCAAGACTGGCAACGTTCGGTGATCTACCAGATCTACCCGAAGAGTTTTTACAGCCACGCCGGCAACCCGACAGGTGATTTGCTCGGGATCGTGGCCAAGCTCGATTACCTGCATTGGCTGGGTGTCGATTATTTGTGGATCACTCCATTCCTGCGCTCGCCGCAACGGGACAACGGCTACGACATCAGCGATTACTACGCGATCGACCCGAGTTACGGCAGCATGGCCGATTGCGAGTTGCTGATCACCGAAGCCGGCAAGCGCGGGATCAAGCTGATGCTCGATATCGTGGTCAACCACACTTCGATCGAACACGTCTGGTTCCAGCAGGCGCGCAGCAGCCTCGACAATCCCTATCGCGACTTCTATATCTGGCGCGATCAGCCGAACAACTGGGAATCCAAGTTTGGTGGTTCTGCCTGGGAGTACGAAGCCCAGACTGGCCAATACTTCCTGCACCTGTTCGACCACACCCAGGCTGATCTGAATTGGGATAACCCCAAGGTGCGCGCCGAAGTGTTCAAGATGATGCGCTTCTGGCGGGACAAGGGCGTGGGTGGTTTCCGTCTGGACGTCATCAATCTGATCTCCAAACCAGCGGATTTTCCCGAGGACAACAGCGACGGTCGACGCTTCTATACCGATGGCCCGAACGTCCACGAATACTTGCAGCAGATGCACCGCGAAGTCTTCGAAGGGCACGACCTGATCAACGTCGGCGAGATGTCGTCCACCCGCCTCGAACACTGCATTCGTTACTCGAATCCGCAATCAAAAGAACTGTCGATGACCTTCAACTTTCATCACTTGAAAGTCGATTATCCGAACCTGCAAAAGTGGGTTCACGCTGAATTCGATTTCCTGCAGCTCAAGCAGATTTTGTCCGATTGGCAGACCGGCATGCAGGCCGGTGGCGGCTGGAACGCACTGTTCTGGTGTAACCACGATCAGCCGCGCGTGGTCTCGCGTTTCGGCGACGACGGCGAGTATCGGGAGCTCTCGGCTAAGATGCTCGGCACCGCGCTGCACTTCCTGCAGGGCACGCCGTTCGTGTATCAGGGCGAGGAACTGGGGATGACCAATCCGGGTTTCGAGCATATCGATCAGTACCGCGATGTCGAAACGCTGAACATCTTCCGGCTCAAGCGTGAAGCGGGAGCCAGTGATGTCGAGAACATGGCGGCGATCATGCAGAAGTCCCGTGACAACGGGCGTACGCCGATGCACTGGAACGCGCAACCCAATGCCGGTTTCAGCCGTGGCGAGCCGTGGATCGGGGTGCCGGCCAATGCCGCGCAAATCAACGTCGCCAACCAGCTCGACGACCCGGAGTCGGTGCTGCATCACTACCGCCATTTGATTACGTTGCGGCGCACAGAGGCGTTGATCTCAGAGGGCGTCTATCGACAGTTGCTGCCCGAGCACAAGCAGGTCTGGGCCTACCTGCGCGAAGGGACGGGGGAGCGTCTGCTGGTGGTGAACAATTTCTATGGCGCACCGTGTGACGTCGAACTGCCGATCGTGATCGGCGAGTCGCTGAGCCAGCGGTTGTTGATAAGTAATTATCCGGACTGTCCATTGCGCAATCGACGGGTGAGTTTGCGACCTTACGAATCGTTCGTCCTGCATCTGATCGACCCTGACATCTAACTAAAAACAGTGTTTCAAAAAACACGCAGAACCCTGCGCGGGAGAGTTTTGCGCGCCGATTTCATGCAATCACACAACAAAAATAATGGGGTGGCTTATGAAAACAACAATAAATCGTAGCCTTGCAGTCGCAGGTTTTTGCCTGGCGTTACCACAAACATCACAAGCGCTGGAGTTCGGCGGTTACTTGCGCAGCGGCGTCGGCAGCTCGACCCAGGGCGGTGGCCAATCGTGTTTCCAGTTGCCGGGCGCGCAGACCAAATACCGTTTGGGCAACGAGTGCGAACAGTATGGCGAGCTTGAGTTACGCCAGGATTTGTACACCCTCGACGATGGCTCGGTGCTTAGCGTTGATGGCATGGCCTCGCTGTACAACCGCTACGACCGCCGGCCCACGTTCAAGGACGACAACGGCTCGATTCGCCTGCCACAGGCCTACGCACAGTGGTCGAACATGCCCGCGCTCAATGGTGGTTCACTCTGGGCTGGCCGCCGCTACTACAAGCGTAATGACATCCACATTTCCGATTTCTACTACTGGAACCAGAGCGCTACGGGCGGTGGGATCGAGGATGTGTTGATCGGTGACCTGAAATACAGCTACGCCTTCTCGCGCAAGGACAATCTGTACCAAAAGGACTACATCAACCGGCACGACTTCAACGTGGCCGGTTTCAATACCAACCCGGGCGGTCAGCTTGAGTTCGGCTTGAGCTATATCGACAAGCCCGATAGCCGTGACGCCCACCGTGGTTGGGCAATCACCACTCAGCATGTGCAGAAGGACTTTCTGGGCGGCAAGAACAAACTGGCCCTGCAATATGGTGAAGGCCCCGGCACCGGGCTGGGCTACACCGGCAACGTCAAACTGGACGACAGCAATAAAAGTTATCGGATCGTCGAGTTTTTCGACTGGCAGGTGACGCCGCGTTTCGGCGGGCAGTTCGAGGCGGTGTATCAGAAAGACATTCGCCCGGACGGTGCTGACCAGAACTGGATTTCTCTGGGCGTGCGCCCGACTTATGCGTTCACCGAACAGTTCAAACTGGTGACGGAACTGGGCCACGATCAAGTCGAAGCGCCGGGCGGCACGCGCAAGCTGAGCAAGTTCACCGTTGCCCCGACCTGGTCACCCAAGGGCCCGGAGTTCTGGGCGCGCCCTGAGGTGCGTCTGTATTACACGTACGCCACCTGGAACGAGGCCGCCAAACGTGCGGCCAACGAACTGGCCCAAGGTTCGGCGCTGTCCGACACCGGTGCCTTCGGCAATGCACGCCACGGTGCGAACGTCGGATTGCAGGTCGAATACTGGTGGAAATAAGCGATGCTGTTGGGGCGTCGCGCTCCATCGGCACTTCAAAGAACAAAACCGCAGGTGACGTCATGGCCACATCCCAACCATTACAACTGCTGGCGCCTTTGGCCGGCGTGCTGATACCGCTAGAGCAAGTGCCGGATCAGGTGTTTTCCAGCCGGGTGATCGGCGACGGTCTGTGCATCGATCCGACGTCGCCGACCCTTTGCGCACCGCTGGCCGGCGTGGTCAGCAACGTCCAGGCCAGCGGGCATGCCGTGAGCATTACCGATGACAACGGCGTTCAAGTATTGCTGCACATCGGGCTCGATACGGTCAATCTTGCAGGTCAGGGTTTCACCCGCCTGGTCAAGGAAGGCCAGAGGGTTGAGGTCGGGCAGGCGCTGATCGAATTCGATGCCGATTACATCGCGCTGCACGCCCGCAGCCTGATGACTCTGATGCTGGTGGTCAGTGGCGAGTCATTCACCTGGTTGACTGCGCCATCCGGTCTCGTTGACCTCGGCCAGCCGTTGTTGAGCCTCGCCACTTGCGAGGCGACCAGCGAGGCCCCGGCGGCCGCTGAAGGCGAAAGGTTTTTCTGCGCAACAGTGACATTGCCCAATCTCAACGGCCTGCATGCGCGTCCGGCGGCGGTATTCGCTCAGGCGGCAAAAGGCTTTTCAGCAAGGATTTATCTGCACAAACAGCAGGCTGAAGCCAACGCCAAGTCCTTGGTGGCGATCATGGCGTTGCAGACCGCTCTGGGTGACCGTGTGCAGGTGAGTGCGGTGGGCGAAGACGCTGAAGCCGCGATCAACACGCTGTCCCGATTGCTGGCCGAGGGCTGTGGTGAAGCGGTGGATGTGATGCCTGATGTGGTGCAGGTCGAGGCGGTCGAGCCTGAGGCCCTGACGGTCATGCGTGGGGTCTGTGCATCTCCCGGTTCGGCGTTGGGCCGAGTGATGCAGATCGTCGAGCCAACGCTTGACGTGAAAGAGTTCGGCGCCGGGTCGCATATAGAGCGCGAAGCCCTCGCCAATGCACTGATAGAGGCCGATATGGCCTTGCAGCACCTGCGCGACACCGCCACGGGTGAAGCGCAGGCAGACATTTTCAAGGCTCATCAGGAACTGCTCGAAGACCCGGGTCTGCTCGATCAGGCTCAAACGTTGATTGCCGAGGGCAAAAGTGCGGCGTTTGCCTGGCGCGCGGCCACGCAGGCAACAGCGACACTTTTCCAGCATCTCGGCAGTCCGTTGCTGGCCGAAAGGGCGGCGGATCTGGTCGACGTGGGCCTGCGCGTCCTCAAGCTGATCCTCGGGGTTCGTGAGCATGCGCTGGAGCTGCCGGAGGGGACCATTCTGATCGCCGATCAACTGACGCCGTCCCAGACCGCCGGGCTCGATACGAACAAAGTATTGGGGTTCGCCACGGTTGGCGGTGGTGCGACCAGTCATGTCGCGATTCTCGCCCGCGCCTGTGGTTTGCCGGCGATCTGCGGGATGCCCATGCAAATGCTGGCGTTGGTCAGTGGCTCCCGCGTGTTGCTCGATGCCGACCGGGGCGAGCTGCACGTAGACCCGGATCCCGTGGCGATCAATGAATGGCAGATCAGGCATGATCAACAACGCCAGCGCCATCAACACGAACACGCGCACGCAACGCAGGCAGCCTGTACCCGCGACGGGCATCACGTCGAGGTGACGGCCAACGTTGCCTCGCTGAGTGAGACCGAGCAGGCGATGACTCTGGGAGGCGCCGGTGTGGGGCTTTTACGTTCGGAGTTTCTTTATCTGGATCGCAATCACGCACCCACTCGCGAGGAACAAGTATCGACTTACAGCGCCATCGCCCGGGCTGTGGGGCCATCGCACAATCTGGTGGTGCGCACGCTGGATGTCGGCGGCGACAAACCGCTGGCCTACGTGCCGATGGACAGCGAAACCAACCCGTTCCTGGGGCTGCGCGGGATTCGCCTGTGTCTGGAGCGCCCGCAGCTTTTGCGCGAGCAGTTCCGGGCCATCCTGGGCTGTGTCCACCTGACGCGTCTGCACATCATGTTGCCGATGGTGGCACAGCTCTCGGAGCTGCATCTGGCTCGGCAGATGCTGGAGCAGGAAGCGCTGGCGCTGGGCCTCGTTGAACGGCCGAAACTGGGGATCATGATCGAAGTGCCGGCGGCGGCACTGATGGCGGACGTGTTTGCGCCGCATGTGGACTTCTTTTCGATCGGCACCAACGATCTGACGCAATACACGCTGGCCATGGATCGCGATCATCCTCGTCTGGCCAGCCAGGCGGACAGCTTTCATCCCTCGGTATTGCGCCTGATAGCGATGACCGTGAAGGCGGCGCATGCCCATGGCAAATGGGTCGGCGTCTGTGGGGCAATGGCTTCTGAACGCTTGGCTGTGCCGTTGTTGCTCGGACTTGGCGTGGATGAGCTGTCAGTGAGCGTGCCGCAGATTCCGGCGATCAAAGCGGCGGTGCGCGAGGTGGATCTGCTCGACTGCAAGGCCATAGCCGACCAGGTGCAAGGGCTTGAGAGTGCTGAAGACGTGCGCGAGGCGCTGCGTCTGTATCACGAGGCGACGGTCGATACTTTACGGGCTCTGGAGAATTGAAAATGTTCGATAAATTGCAGACAGCGTTCTGGAAGGCGCTGACCCCGGATCTGGTGGCGGACGAGCCGCCAGTGCAGGCCGAACCTGTTGGCGGCCTGAGCACAGAGATCGTGGCGGCGCTGGGGGGGGTGGATAATCTCCAATCCCAGCAACCAGCGGCGTTGACCCGGGTGCGGGTGGCGTTGCGTGATGTATCGCGTATGGATCGTGAGGCACTGAGCAATGCCGGTGTTGCGGGCGTCATGGAACTGGAGGGCGGCGTCATTCACCTGATTACGGGTCTGCGGCTATAGGGCTGTAGATGATGTGCGGCCTAAGGTCACCCTTACTGTTTCTCATCCGCAGGTGTATCGTATTCGCCTTTTACAGGCCTTCAAGGTCTGTCGCTGATACGTGAGGTAGTTGAGTTCATGTCCTTTACCCGTCGCCAAATCCTCGGTGGCCTGGCCGGTCTTGTTGTCGTTGGTGTTGGAGCGGGGGGCGCGTCGCGTTACTGGCTGGGCAAAATGGCTGACGCTGAAGCGGGTCACGACTACGAGCTGATCGCCGCGCCTTTGGACGTGGAACTGGTGCCGGGGCACAAGACCGAGGCTTGGGCGTTTGGCCCGTCGGCGCCGGGTACTGAATTGCGCGTGCGTCAGGGCGAATGGCTGCGGGTGCGTTTCATCAACCACTTGCCCGTCGCGACCACCATCCACTGGCACGGCATTCGCCTGCCGCTGGAAATGGACGGCGTGCCCTATGTCTCGCAGTTGCCGGTGTTGCCGGGTGAATACTTCGACTACAAATTTCGTGTGCCGGACGCCGGCAGCTACTGGTATCACCCGCACGTCAGCAGCAGCGAAGAGCTGGGGCGCGGGCTGGTCGGGCCGCTGATCATCGAAGAGCGCGAGCCGACCGGTTTCAAATACGAAAAGACCCTGAGCCTGAAGAACTGGCACATCGACGATGAAGGCAATTTCGTTGAGTTCAGCATTGCGCGTGAAGCGGCGCGTGGCGGTACGGCCGGGCGCCTGTCGACCATCAACGGCGTGCCAACACCGGTGATCGAATTGCCAGCAGGGCAGATCACTCGGGTGCGACTGCTCAACCTCGACAATACCCTGACTTATCGCATCAACATTCCCGGCGTCGAAGCGCAGATTTATGCGCTGGACGGCAACCCGGTCGAACCGCGCCCGCTGGGCAAGGAATACTGGCTCGGCCCGGGGATGCGTATCTGCCTGGCGATCAAGGCTCCAGCGGCTGGCGAAGAGCTGTCGCTGCGTAATGGCCCGGTGCGTTTGGGCACCCTGCGTTCGGTGGCCAACAGCGATGCACCGACCCAATGGCCGCCAGCGCTGCCGGCCAACCCGGTGGCCGAGCCCGACCTGGCGAATGCCGAGAAACTCAACTTCAATTTCGAATGGGTCGGTTCAGTGTCGGTCAACGTCGACAACGGCAAGCCACCGAGCCTGTGGCAGATCAACGGCAAAGCCTGGGACATCACTGACAAGACCTGTGCGGATCGGCCGATTGCCACCCTGAAACTGGGCCAGAGCTATATTTTCGAACTGAAGAACATGACCCAGTATCAACACCCGATCCACCTGCACGGCATGAGCTTCAAGGTGATTGCGTCAAATCGGCAAAAGATCATTCCGTATTTCACCGATACCTATCTGCTGGGCAAGAACGAGCGTGCGCAAGTGGCGTTGGTGGCGGATAACCCGGGTGTCTGGATGTTCCACTGCCACGTCATCGACCACATGGAAACCGGCCTGATGGCCGCCATCGAGGTGAAGTGATGCGCCAGATTCGCCCCTCAGCGATTATCGACCGCAGCCGTGATCGTGATTTCATGCGCGAAGCCCTGGCCCTCGCCGCGCAAGGCGCCGCCCTCGGCGAAGTGCCGGTGGGCGCGGTGCTGGTGCAGGACGGCGAGATCATCGGTCGAGGCTTCAACTGCCCGATCAGCGCCAGCGACCCGAGCGCCCATGCGGAAATGGTCGCGATCCGCGCCGCCGCTCAGGCGGTGAACAACTATCGCCTGCCGGGTAGCACGCTGTACGTGACGCTGGAGCCGTGCAGCATGTGCGCCGGGCTGATCGTCCATTCGCGCATTGCACGGGTGGTGTATGGCGCACTGGAGCCGAAGGCCGGGATTGTGCAGAGCCAGGGGCAGTTTTTTACCCAGGGCTTTTTGAATCATCGGGTGTTGTATGAAGGCGGGGTGTTGGCGGAGGAGTGTGGCGCGGTGCTGACCGAATTCTTCCGGGCCCGCCGAGCCAAACCCGCTGAATAAACACAAACCCAAAAGTGGGAACGGGCTTGCTCGCGAAAGCGGTGTGTCAGGCGACTAAAATGTTGCCTGACACACCGCTTTCGCGAGCAAGCCCGCTCCCACAGGGGGGATCTCCTTTGTAGGGTAGATCGGTTTATTTCTTCGCGACAATCACTGCCCGCATCGGCGCCGGCAGGCCTTCGATCGTCTTACTGTGGTCTTCGGGATCAAGGAAGTCGCTCAGCGACTGATACTTCATCCACTCGGTGCCGCGCTGTTCCTCAACCGTTGTGGTGCTGACGTCGACGCACCGAATATCAGTAAACCCGGCACGCCGCAGCCACAACTCCAGCGCCGGCACCGATGGCAGGAACCACACGTTACGCATCTGCGCATAACGGTCTTCCGGCACCAATACCTGCTGCTGATCGCCCTCGATCACCAGGGTTTCCAGCACCAGTTCGCCGCCCTTGACCAGGCAGTCCTTCAGCGCCAGTAAATGCTCGATCGGCGAGCGGCGGTGATAGAACACGCCCATGGAAAAAACCGTGTCGAAACCTTCAAGGTTCGGCGGCAGGTCTTCGAACGGGAACGGCAGGTGCCAGGCATTCGGTTCGGACAGGTAGCGCTGTACCGCCTGGAACTGACAGAAGAACAGCCAGTTCGGATCGACACCGATCACGCTGTCGGCGCCAGCACCGAGCATGCGCCACATGTAATAACCGTTGCCGCACCCGACATCGAGGATGCGTTTGCCTTTGAGGTCCAGATGCGGTGCGACTCTCGACCATTTCCAGTCCGAACGCCATTCGGTGTCGACATGCACGCCAAACAGATCGAACGGCCCCTTGCGCCAAGGCGACAAGCCCATCAGCGCGGTGCGCATTTGCGCGCGGGTTTGTTCGTCGCAATCGGTGTCGAGTTTCAGGCCGTTGAGCAGATCGACTTCGCTCGGCTGGATCTTCGGCAGCGCGTCCAGCGCACTTTGCCAGCGCTCCAGGTCGCCGTGACCCTTCTCCATTTTTTTGTCGAGTTGCGCTTGCAGCGTATTGGCCCAATCGGCCAGCGGTGTACCCGTCAAGCGGCGGGCGAGGGGGGACAGATCAATCATGGCAAGGCAATCAACGAGGCAAAGTTAAGACACTGGAACCACGGCACGACTTTCGAGAAACCGGCGGCCAGCAGGCGTTCGCGGTGTTCTTCGAGGCTGTCGGGCTTCATGACGTTTTCGATGGCGCTGCGCTTCTGGGCGATTTCCAGTTCGCTGTAGCCGTTGGCGCGTTTGAACGCGACGTGCAGGTCGGTGAGCAACGCGTGTTCTTCGGCATCGTTGAAGCGCAGCTTCTCCGACAGAATCAACGCCCCGCCCGGCAGCAGCGATTGGCGGATGCGCGACAGCAACGCCGTGCGCTGATCCGGGGCGATGAATTGCAGGGTGAAGTTCAGCGCCACTACTGACGCAGGCTGGAAGTCGAGCGCGAGGATATCGCCTTCGATCACTTCGACTGGCAGCAACTCCTGGAACATCGAATTCTGACCGTTGAGGTACTCGCGGCAGCGCTCAACCATCGCCGCCGAGTTATCCACAGCGATCACCCGGCAACCATCGGTGCGCACATGGCGGCGTAGCGCCTGAGTGACCGCGCCGAGCGAAGCGCCGAGGTCGTAGAGCACGCTGTTCGGTTGGGCGAACTGTGCGGCGAGTACACCGAGGTTTTCGACGATGGTTGGGTAACCCGGCACCGAGCGCTTGATCATGTCCGGGAACACCCGCACCACGTCTTCGTTGAAGGCGAAGTCAGGCACTTGGGCCAAAGGCTGGGCGAAAATGCGATCGGGTTCTTTGCTCACGGCGGTTTCCGGCGGTGTCGGTGGAAAAGGCCGGCATTTTAGCCAAAGTGGCGCGGGGATGCTTGGGTTGTCTGATAAACCGTGGGAAAGCGCCTTGAGGAAGGCTGAATGACCGGGGTCGAAGCGTATGGTCTGGTCATTCATTATTTAAAGCTGATTACACAGGTCGCAGTAATACGATGTAAGTGGAGTCGCCCGCGATTCTCAGTTCCTGATTACGTGTATTGACACCCATGAAATTAAACTTAAATCGGTAATGTAATTTCTCGGGAGTAGCCTGCATGACCTCTACAGTGAAAGTTCCGCTTTTTGCATAGTATGTGAAAGAGGTAGTCGCGCCAGAGATGGCCCCCGCTTCACCGTAATAGGCCTTCTGGAAAGGAAACTCAGGATCAGAAACAGAGTAGGTGCCAGGCTCAATGTTCCTATCGAACGTGAGCCCTATGCTTTTTGCACTTTGATAGGTGGGACCCCCGACGTTTGCACGAGTCACCAGCGAAATCTGATTACTCGCAGGATTGGCGTGGAACTCAGCAAATTGGCTGTTGAATTCGACTCGGTCAGAGATCGTGGCAACTGTTTCAGCGCTGACTGTGATGACGGTATCTTCAGCGTTGGCAGCCGTGGCGCTTTTGAAAAAGCTCATGAGATGCTTCCTTGTATTCAACGGGTGGTCGGAGATGACCACTGAATACTAGGGGGAGGGATAAAATCCGAACAACTGTCAGATCTGACAGTTGTTTATAACGTTTTGGGATTATTTGCGGAGTTTATAGATATAAGTTTTTACTTTAACCGTCCTTCTTATTAAACGCCGAGGCGGCAATACACCATTGTCCCAACCAGTAGCTGAGGATGATCACGTAGGGGGCTGTGTGAAATGGCGACACGAAGCGATCTATGCCAATCACGCTGTCTGAGAACACGAACGCCAGTGCACCTGCTGCTGCCAATAACGCCGAGCGCTTTGGTACATCAGTTCCCAAGCGTGCCAGGGCACGCCATAGCATCGCGCTGATCGCTGTGCTGTAAACAATCACCGGCACCAGCAAAGGTCCCAGCCCACTGGAAATCAGAATCCCCAGCAGCACCGCGCCGACGGCGACAGCGAGCACCAACGGCAACAGCGCCAGACGTTTGCAGTCGCTGAGGTAAGCCTTGAGATAAGCCAGGTGCGCGACCAGAAATGCAGCGAGGCCGAACACGAACAGATCCCCAGGCCACGCCAGCAGCACATCACCCAGCAATGAAAAAATCAGGCCAAGGCTGATCCAGCGGCGATAGTCGCTGGGTGGCGCGTCATGCAGCCAGCCGAGCAGCGCCAGCACCGGCAACGGTTTGACCAACAGGCAGAGCAGCGCCGCATGAGTGCTCAGGCCATAGAGGAAGGTCACCGCGCCCATCAGCGCCAGAATCAGCCAGCCCACGATCAGTTCACCGAAATCGCGCAGTCAAAGGTTTCCACCGGCAACACTTCTGGTGCCCAAGGCTGTTGCGAGGTCAGACGCAGACGCCCGGTGCCGGGGGCGAACGCCTGGAAGCGCCAGGTGGAAAGTCCGGCTGCACCGACCACGCCGGCATCTTCGGGGTTGCTGTAAACCTCGGGGCTGAGCGCGCGCAACACGCCACCGGCCGAATCCTGAATGGCCCAGCGATAACCGGTGGTAGGGTTGCTGGGCAGCATCACAATCAGGTTTTGCCCGCTGCTGAGCCGCACGGGGCATTCGCTCTGTTTTTCCACGGTCACGTTATGTTTCGACTGCGTGGCGCAAGCGGCCAGCAAGGACAGGGCGAGGGGGACAAACAGGCGATTGGGGGACATGAGATCAGCGGCTCCGGCGTTGGCGACGAACGGTGAGCATAACTGAAGGGCTAATGAGTTGCTAAACGCGATCGCCTGCCGCGTTTTGCAGCAGGCTGGTTGAGGGGGCGGGGCAAAATGCCTATTTTTTATTACCCCTCCAGATTGTAATAGCATTGAACTTCAAAGGATTCGTTGTTCATAGTGAAATTTATTGCAAAATTTCCACTGTAATGAAAGTTACCTTGTGTCACTACAGTGACACTGCCCTCGACGGGAGTGGCATGGAATGCGATGCCATTTACCAAGCCATAATATTCGACAGTTATATGTTCATGTGGGTATTCATACTTGCCGGGGGGCAAGAGATCTGAAGAATCATTGCCGGGTATGCGGTCGCGGAAGTGTATGTCGATCGAAGTCGTATTAAAGTTTTCGGTGGAATGCGTTCCTCTGAGCCTCATTCCACTCCTTGGTAAAACGTAGACGTTTGTAGCGACGAACTTTTCCGTTGAGTTGCTGAAAACGGCTTCTAATGTACCTGATGCCAATTTCGAGTCCGTAGTGTCCATGAGATTTCCTTGCACCGTTTGATGGAACAGGAAGTTTTGCCTTAATTCATCGCGCTGGATACTGTAAAAGCTGACAGGTTTTTATTCTAATTTAAGATAGGTTTCCTCTGATTCTGGCATAACCATTAGCATTGCCAAACGCGTGCGTCGACAATGCTAATGTTGGCTTCTGTTAGAACAAGATGTCCGCCATACCCGCAAACCACTGGCTAAGTCCAAGGTAATGCCTTCCTTCAGAGGGGCCGGCATGTTGCCGCGGTTCGAACACCCGAAAGATCGAATTAAATGGGGAGAGTCATTTCATTGACCAGAAACGAGCCCTTTCCACTCACCACGCGAGCTTCATCGCCCAAGTCAGCTTTTGCAGTGAATTTGAAAGCCGTGACCACGAACTTGTGTTTGTTTGGTGAGATTTGCGTTTTTTCTACAGTCAGTTTGCTATCGATGATTTCGAATTGATGAGGACGTAATTCCTGTTGGAAAGTGCCAGCGTCTACTGTTTCGGAATAATCAGAGATCGTCAAATCACCATTGGTTTTCCCAAAAGTGAATACCACCCTCCTCTCGGAACTGAGGCCTTTATCTTTAAAACAAATCAGGTGGAACCCTGGCCGGAATAAATCGGAGTGGTAGTCGAGCGCCTGAGTGGTGAAGCTTGTGAGGTTGTCCGATGCTCCTTCGGTCACGTCCTTGGTGGTAATAGTGAACTCGCCATCAATGAAAACCGCTTTTTTTTCAGTACGATTTGCCATGAATATTGCCTCTGCCTGTTGACGGAGCAAGCAGTGTGGGCGAGCGGGTGAAATCTGGGACCTGTTACATTTGACAGTTTTTTATACTATTTTGGCTTGGTTTTTTTCGGCTGCTTCTACCTGGTTATAAGGGCGAGAATAATAAGCCCGCGTTCCGACAGTAAAGTTGTTGATACTGGGAACGCGGGCTAATTCCGATTAAGCCCTGGAGCAGAGGAAGGTGGATGTTAGAACAATACCTTCGCCACATCCGCAAACCGCTTGGCGAAGTGCACGGTGATGCCTTCCTTCAAGTAGTCCGGAAGTTCCTCGAAGTTGCCACGGTTCGGCTCCGGCAAAATCAGTTCGAATATCTTCTGCCGACGCGCCGCAATCACCTTCTCGCGCACCCCGCCAATCGGCAGTACATGCCCGGTCAGGGTCAGTTCACCGGTCATCGCCACGCCTTTTTTCGGCGCTTGATTGCGTGCGAGCGAGAGCAGGGCGCTGGCCATGGTCACGCCGGCGCTCGGGCCGTCCTTCGGTGTTGCGCCTTCCGGTACGTGCAGGTGAACGAAGGCTTCGTCGAAGAATTTCGGATCGCCGCCAAACGACTTCAGGTGCGAACTGACGTAGCTGTAGGCGATTTCCGCCGACTCCTTCATCACATCACCCAGTTGCCCGGTGAGTTTGAAGCCGCGATTGAGCGTGTGAATGCGCGTGGCTTCGATCGGCAATGTGGCGCCGCCCATGCTGGTCCATGCCAGGCCGGTGATGACACCGGTGCCGGACAGCACCTGCTCATTGCGGAACACCGGATGGCCGAGTGAGGCTTCCAGGTCTTTGGGCCCGAGCTTGATTACCGCTTTGGGGTCGTCGATCAGTTTCATCACCGCTTTGCGCACCAGTTTGCCCAGTTGTTTTTCCAACTGACGCACCCCGGCTTCACGAGCGTAACCGTCGATCAAGGCCTTGAGCGCGCTGTCGCTGATGCTCAGGCTGCCCTTGGACACGCCAGCCTTCTCCAGCAGTTTCGGCCACAGGTGACGCTTGGCGATGGCGACTTTTTCTTCGGTGATGTAGCCCGACAGGCGAATCACTTCCATCCGGTCGAGCAGCGGGCCGGGAATCGAATCGAGGGTGTTGGCAGTGCAGACGAACAGGACTTTCGACAGGTCCATGCGCAGGTCGAGGTAGTGGTCGAGGAATTCGACGTTCTGCTCAGGGTCAAGGGTTTCCAGCAGCGCCGAGGCCGGGTCGCCCTGGTAGCTCTGGCCCATCTTGTCGATCTCGTCGAGCATGATCACCGGATTCATCACTTCGACGTCTTTGAGCGCCTGCACCAGTTTGCCCGGCTGCGCGCCAATGTAGGTGCGGCGGTGGCCCTTGATCTCAGCTTCGTCGCGCATGCCGCCGAGGCTGAAGCGGTAGAACGGTCGGCCGAGGGATTCGGCGATGGATTTGCCGACGCTGGTTTTACCCACGCCCGGTGGGCCGACCAGCAGCACGATGGAGCCGCTGATCTCGCCTTTATAAGCACCGACAGCGAGGAACTCGAGGATGCGATCCTTGATGTCGTCGAGGCCGGCATGGTGTTTGTCGAGCACTTTGCGCGCGTGCTTGAGGTCGAGTTTGTCCTCGCCGTACACGCCCCATGGCACCGATGTCGCCCAGTCGAGGTAATTGCGAGTGACCGCATACTCGGGCGAGCCGGTTTCGAGGATCGACAGTTTGTTCATTTCCTCTTCGATGCGCTTCTGCGCTTGTGCCGAGAGGACTTTGCCTTTCAGGCGCTGCTCGAACTGTTCCAGGTCGGCGCTACGGTCGTCCTTGGTCAGGCCGAGTTCCTGCTGGATGACCTTGAGTTGTTCCTTGAGGAAGAACTCGCGCTGATGCTCGCCGATCTTGCGGTTAACTTCCGCCGAGATCTCTTTTTGCAGGCGCGCGACTTCGACTTCCTTGCGCAGCATCGGCAGGACTTTTTCCATGCGCTTGAGCATCGGCACGCAGTCGAGCACTTCTTGCAGTTCGGGGCCGGTGGCGGAGGTCAGGGCGGCGGCGAAGTCGGTCAGTGGCGATGGATCGTTGGGGCTGAAGCGGTTGAGGTAGTTTTTCAACTCTTCGCTGTACAGCGGGTTGAGCGGCAGCAGCTCCTTGATCGCGTTGATCAGCGCCATGCCGTAGGCCTTGACCTCGTCGGTCGGCTCGGTGGGCTGGTGCGGGTATTCGACTTCGACCAGGTACGGCGGGCGGTGGTGTTTGAGCCAGGTTTTGATGCGCACACGGCTCAGGCCTTGGGCGACGAACTGGAGTTTGCCGTTTTCGCGGCTGGCGTGGTGCACCTTGACCAGCGTGCCGTACTCGGGGAGGGCTTCGGTGTTGAAGTGGCGCGGGTCTTCCTGGGGGGAGTCCATGAAGAACAGGGCCAGAGAGTGGTGTTCGGATTTGCTGACCAGTTCGAGGGTTTCGGCCCAGGGCTCTTCGTTGACGATGACCGGCAGCACTTGGGCCGGGAAGAATGGGCGGTTGTGGATCGGGATGATGTAGACCTTGTCCGGCAGGTTCTGGCCGGGCAGGGCCAGGCCTTTGCCGGCGGCGTGGTGCTCGATGTGGTCGGTTTCGGTGAAGTCTTCTGGGATGTCCGGGAATTCTTGCTGGTCGCTCATGGGGCACCTGCGCAATGGGGTATGGGTCTTAGATGGGGCAGGGCTTGGGTGGTTTCAATGGGGGGTGGTGTTTCTGCTTGTGTGTTCAGGGTTTTGACAGGGTTACTTTAGACTTGGCGGCCTTTGGGCCGACCATGTTGTGGTTGTTTGGTGTGTATATCCGTTTCTTCGGTAACGGCGGCTTAGGGTTTCGCCCTTACGGCGACTCACTTTTTTACAAGCGCCTAAAAAAGTAAGCAAAAAACGCTTGCTCCTACGTGCGGCCCGCTCGCTGGGGCTCGGGGTTCCTTCGCTGCGGGATTGATCCGGGGGCATCGCCTACGGTTTGCTTCGCTGCACCTCCTCTCGATGTGTTTGGCTGCGCCAAACGGTCGCTGCGCTCCCACCCCCGGATCAATCCCTCCGCTCAGCCTTCCGACGTCGCCCGAGGATCAAGATCAAAAGCAGGCGAGCTGACACTCGGCCTAGTGGTTGACTCGGTCGCTGTGGGGGCCAGTCTGCTGAAGCTGGCGGGCTGACAGCCGACCATTCTCTATCGGTAGTACTCAATCCCTGTGGGAGTCTGGCTTGCCAGCGATGGTGGCCTGACAGCCGACCATTCTCTATCGGTAGTACTCAATCCCTGTGGGAGTCTGGCTTGCCAGCGATGGCGGCCTGGCAGCCGACCATTCTCTATCGGTAGTACTCAATCCCTGTGGGAGTCTGGCTTGCCAGCGATAGCGGCGGGGCAGCCGACCATTCGCTATCGGTAGTACTCAATCCTTGTGGGAGTCTGGCTTGCCAGCGATGGCGGCCTGGCAGCCGACCATTCTCTATCGGTAGTACTCATTCCCTGTGGGAGTCTGGCTTGCCAGCGATGGCGGCGGGGCAGCCGACCATTCTCTTGCTGGATGCACTAAATCCTACTGTGGGAGCGAGCCTGCTCGCGAAAGCGGTGGGTCAGGCACCATAAATATTGAATGCGCTGACGCCTTCGCGAGCAGGCTCGCTCCCACGGGAGATCAGTTTTGTGCGGGAGGTTGGGGGATTTCGTGGTTATCCAGTACGCGGTTCACGGCCAGTTCGGCCAGCATGATGATCTGCTGAATCGCCATAATCGTGCGCCGTTGCGGGAGGTCGATGTAGGCGGCGATGTCGCTGGTCATGAGGCTGGCTTGTGCCAGTGATTCGCAGGCATGCACCAGCAGGCTTTCGCTGTCCTGATCGGGCGCGACCTGGAACATGGTGCTGGGCTTGTGGAAGCGCAGGGTGAGTGCGTTGGGTTTGAGGTAGTGGTCGAGGGCGCGTTCGGCGGCTTCGTGGAATTTCTTCGAATCGGGGGATTGGTAGGGCGAGGTGTCGTTGGTTTCGGGGGGATTGGGTGTTGGTTTTTTCATGTTTGACTCCTTGGGAATAGTGGAGCCATCCCTCTAGTTGCCGCGACGCAATTTGAGGGTGGCAGCTATACGCGGGTTCGCGGACCGACTCCCAAGGCAATTCGGCATACCCGAAGGTATCCCGCGCACAGCCGCCATAAAACAAACTGACAGTCACTTATGAGCTGCAGTCAGCGGGCGATTATGCCTTAAGAGGTCGGGCCGCGACGCCCGTTCGCTGAATTTGCAGCGACCCTCCGAGCCTATCCACCCCACTTCCGACGCACAACCGACACGACCTGTCGGAAATATCTCGCTCGATGCCAACCCTGTAGGAAACCGGCCGCGAACCTTTTCCAGGTCGTTTTGAAGTCGTTCGCCATCTTCGATTTGACGGTTCACTCATAGATCAAAATTCATTGCGGTTTATTTCGAACCTGTCTTGAGCGCCTGTAATTTCTGACAGTAGACAAATTGGCCAGTCACCCGGAGATTGAGCAGGCCCCCTTGGGCGCCAGGGAGTTGTCCGCCAATCTACCGACTTCAAGGATTCAGCCATGAGTTATACAGATACGAATTACCAAGGTTTCACCATTCGCGAATATTCATCCGACACTCCAGGTCTGCGTTATCAGGTGATCTATAGCGCAACAGACGAGAGTTTGTTGCTAGAGACCCGCAAACAGGCCGAGCAATTGATCATTGATCGATTGGAGCGGATGAAAAGTGGAGGGAAAGCCTTTTGATTCAGCCGGGCTAACGCTCACCCGATGCAGGAGCGGCCTTCCGCAGTTCCTGCATCGGGTGGGTTGTCAGGTTTGGGCGGGGACTTTGTGGTCATCCAGTACGCGGTTTACCGCCAGTTCCGCCAGCATGACGATTTGCTGGTGCCGTCGATTGCCGCGCCGCAATCGGAGGTGGCAGCTGTACGCGGGCTCGCGGACCGATAACTGAGAAATCGGCATACCTCCAAGAAGGAATCCCGCGCACAGCCGCCATGACGCAAACAACAGGCACCGAGGTGCCGTGAGGTTGGCGATTATGCATCAGTTGTCGGGCCGCGATGCCCCATCGCTGAATTTGCAGCGCCCCCCCGAGCCTATCCACCCCATTGTTGATGCACAACCGACGCGACTTGTCGGAAATCTCCACGCAATCCCCAGCATCTGTAGGGCAGGCACTATTCCTACATCCAACGCTGATCAAACTGTGGGGCTTGCTCCCACCCTGTTTTGTGGTGCAACAAAAAAGGCGATGCCCCTTTCGGGACATCGCCTTTTCTTTACCGCCGCTAAATCTTATTCCGGCAGTTTGTACGCAATCACGTAGTCACCCATTTTGGTGCCCAGCGAACCGTGACCGCCGACAACGAGCAGCACGTATTGCTTGCCGTCCTTGCCGGTGTAGGTCATTGGTGTCGCTTGGCCGCCCGCTGGCAGACGCGCTTTCCACAACTCTTTACCGGAGTTGACGTCGTAGGCGCGCAGGTACTGGTCGAGGGTGCCGCTGAGGAAGCCGACGCCGCCCGCCGTGACCATCGAGCCGCCCATGCTAGGCACGCCCAGGGTGAAGCCGATCGGGATTGGCGAGCTGTCGCGGCTGGTGCCGTTTTTGCGCTTCCACACGACTTTGCCGGTGGTCAGGTCGATACCGGCGACGTAGCCCCAGGCCGGGGCCTGGCACGGTACGCCGAGTGGCGACATGAACGGGTGCATGATCACCGCGTAAGGCGCGCCGGTGTTCGGTTGCACGCCAGCGGTTTCGCTCTCGCGTTTGCTGTCAGCGGCGACTTGCGCGCGTGGCACCATTTTCGAAACGAAGGCCATGTAGTTCGGGCTGGTGAAGAGCATCTGGCGAACCGGATCGACCGACACGCCGCCCCAGTTGAACACACCGACGTTACCCGGGTAGATCAGGCTGCCCTGTTCGGACGGCGGGGTGTACTGGCCTTCATAACGCAGTTCCTTGAACTGGATGCGGCACAGCATCTGGTCGAACGGGCTGGCGCCCCACATGGCTTTTTCGGTCAGTTCCGGGGCCAGCAGGTTGAGGTCCGAACGCGCCTGGGTCGGTGCGGTGTGGTCGCCTTTCACGGCGCCTTGCGGTACCGGGATTTCCTGGATCGGAATGATCGGCGTGCCGTCACGACGGTCGAGGACGTACAGGCTGCCCTGTTTGGTCGGAGCGATCAGCGCCGGTTTCACGCCGTCGGCGGTTTTCATGTCGAGCAGGGTTGGCTGGCTGCCAACGTCCATGTCCCACAGGTCATGGTGGGTGAACTGGTAGTTCCAGCGCACTTTACCGGTGGCCAGGTCCAGAGCAACTACACCGGCGCTGAATTTCTCGGCGCCCGGGGTGCGGTCAGCGCCCCATTGGTCTGGAGTCTGGTTGCCCAGTGGCAGGTAAACCATGCCGAGTTTTTCGTCGACACTGGCCAGCGACCACATGTTGGCCGAGTTGCGGCTGTAGGTTTCGCCTGGTGCCAAAGGTTCGGTGGCGTCTGGCTTGTCGCTGTCCCAGTTCCACACCAGGTGCCCGTCGCGCACGTCGAAGGCGCGGATCACGCCCGATGGCTCGTTGGTCGACTCGTTGTCGGTGACGTGACCGCCCATGATCACCAGATCACGGGTAATCGCGGCAGGCGAGGTGGAGTAGTAACCACCGGCGGTGAACGGGCCGATGCCTTGGGTCAGGTCAACCACACCGTTTTTACCGAAGCCTTCGCAGATTTTGCCGGTGTCGGCGTTCAGGGCGATCAGGCGCGCATCAGCGGTTGGCAGGTACAGACGACGCGGGCAGGCCTGGGCAACGGCTTTGCCGGCTTCGGAAATCACCGCCGAGGCTGCGTTTTCAGTTTTGGCGTACGCCGCTTCGTCGTAGTACGACACGCCACGGCAGGTCATGTGAGCGAAGCCTTTGAAGCCGACAGGGCTCTTGATCTGCGGGTCGAAGCGCCACAGTTCCTTGCCGGTGTCCGGGTCCAGTGCCAGCACTTTGCTGTGCGCGGTGCAGGCATAGATCATGCCGTTGGCTTTGAGCGGAGTGTTTTCGTTGGTCAGCTCAACCGGGTCATCAGCGGTCGGC
Source organism: Pseudomonas sp. NPDC087615 (assembly GCF_044743445.1). Taxonomy (NCBI): domain Bacteria; kingdom Pseudomonadati; phylum Pseudomonadota; class Gammaproteobacteria; order Pseudomonadales; family Pseudomonadaceae; genus Pseudomonas; species Pseudomonas sp. NPDC087615. Next base: position 39,585 of record NZ_JBIUWM010000005.1, read on the forward strand.
AGGTCGCCGGTCTGGATGCGCCACGCTTCTTGCAGCTTGCCGACGTTGGCCGGGGTGATTTGCTTGAGTGGCGAGTAACGGTCACCAAACTCGGTGCGGCCATAGGCCTGCCAGTCGCCGTCCGGCATTGGCGGCGCGGTGCTGGTGGTGCCTGCGGTGTCGCGGCCCAGTTCGCCGAAGGTTTCGCCTGGGTGGGTGAACAGGCTGGCCAGAGCAGTGACGCCGGCCAACACCACCGCCACGGTCAAACCGCCGGTGCCCATTGGCGCAGGGCCTGCGAGCAGCAGTGGACGACGGAACCAGGGCAACAACATCACGAAGCCGAGGACAAACCACAGCGCCAGACGCGGTACCAGTTGCCACCAGTCCAGACCGACTTCCCACAAGGCCCAAACAGTGCTGGCGAACAGCACGATGGCGTACAGGCCCAGCGCCGCGCGACGGCGCAGCAGCATCAGAATGCCGGTCAGGGCGATGCCGATACCGGCCAGCAGGTAGTAAAGCGAGCCGCCCAGCATGCTCAGTTTGACTCCCCCGGCCAGCATGGCCAGGCCCATCAGTAGAAGCAGAATGCCGAGCAGGCTCGGTAGCAGACGGCCTCGACTCGAAGCACTTTCGGTGCTCATAGTGTGAATCTCCGTGACGTTTATGTAGTCCCGCGCTGTAGTCACTTTAGATGACGATTTGGCGTGGGCATGGTTCAGATAAAAACTTGTCTAGCTAACTGAATTCTTGTGTGGGAGGGGGCTTGCTCCCGAAAGCGGTGTGTCAGATGGCTGGTGTGTTGGCTGATACGACGCATTCGGGAGCAAGCTCCCTCCCACAGGGGTAGAGCGGTGTTGTTTAGAACGAGGACTGGATCTTCAGCCCCGCGATCAGTGCGTCATCGACCTTGTCGACGCCGCCCGGGTGGCGGATGTACTGCAGGTTCGGGCGCACGGTCAGCCAGTTCGTCACATGCACGCCGTAATACAGTTCGGCGCTGTATTCGGTGTCTTGCGGCGGCAGGAACGACGGATCGTCATAGTCATAAACAGCGCGGGCCTGATTGCTCTTCTCGGCGTTTTTTCGATAGGCCGGGTTGACGTGAACGCGGGCCAGGGCGAAACCGATGTCGTCTTTGGCGCGGCTGGCGAGCAGGCCTTTGTAGACCATGCCGGCCTGGACGTAGTTGTCGATGGCGTTGGTTTTCTTGTCGTGCATCGTGCCGTTGGCGAACACGCTCAAGCCGCGGCTGTTATCGCTGGCCATGCTGGTGATTTGCTGTTGAACACCCAGCCACACGCCATGTTTGCTGGAGGCACTGCGATATGCTTCGCCGCTGAGGGCGGCCGGTTGGCCTTGGTTGTCTTTATAGACGTCGGTGGCCTTGGCGTTGCTGTAGTAGTAACCCGCGCGGTATTCGCCCGGCAGGCCGTTGAATGTCGGCGTCCACACCAGTTCCACCGGCAGGATCGCGCCTTGGGTGCCGCTGCCGCTGAGTTTGAAGCCGTTGCCGCGATCGAGGTTCGACGGGTTCTGCTCATAGGCGCCGACCTGTGCATACAACTGCGGCGTCAGGTGATATTTGACGCGCAGCGCCCACTGGCTGACCGGCCAGTTGTACCAGATGCCGCCGACCCAGTTGCCGACCTGCGAGCCGCAGAACGCCAGGTTCTGGAAGTCGCACGGGAAGCTGTTGAAGTCTTCGCCTTCGCCGAAACGACCGACTTTGATGTCGAGTTTCTGATCGAAGAATTTCTGCTGATACCACATCTGCGTCAGGCGAGTGGTCTGGCCACGGCCCCAGACTTCCTGAGCCGAGGTGAAACCACCCACACGCGGATCGTTGATGCGGTCATTGCTGATGTTGTTGCCGCTGCGTTTGGTAATGGCCAGTTGAAACTCGGCGTCGTCCCAGCCGAGGATCTTTTGCAGGTCCAGGTGCGTGCCCAAGCCGAACTGATCGCTGTAGCGCGCGGTACGGTCGTGGTCGTAGCCGCCGTGCAGGTTGCTGCCCATTTCACCGGTGTAATCGAGCTTGAAGTCGTAGCCTTTTTCCGAGAGTTCTGTGCGCGTGCCGTTCCAGTCACCGAGCATGTACGGTGACTCACTGTCGAACGCGGGAGCCGCTTGGGCGCAGGTGGCGAGGCCAAGGGCAGTGCAACCGCCGATCAGGCGCAGGGATGAGATAGCGCTGTCTCGGAAAAACGGAAAATCGGGCATAAATGGGTCTTTCTTGATCTTTTTTGGGGGATGAGCTGAGCGCTACGATTTGACGCAGGCAGTGAAGCGATTCAGCGGAAGGGCGGCAGGATAATGATCTGTAACAAAAAGACAAAGGGGTTTTGTTGACATGAACCCTTTCGGATTTGGTAACAGTGCGTCAAACGGGCGCATTGTGAGTCAAGCCACAGGCTGCGATCTTCTCAGGTTGGCCTACATTTGAAGCAAGCCCTTCCACCCGAACACCCCCTCGGCTAAGGTGCGCGGCTTCTGCACATTTACTTCGTCCAAAGGCCTGGCATGAACGAACACTCCCCCGATCCGCTGCACGGCGTGACCCTCGAACACATCCTCACGGCGCTGGTGGCCCACTACGAATGGTCGGGGCTGGCCGAACGCATCGACATTCGTTGTTTCAAGAGCGACCCGAGCATCAAGTCGAGCCTGACGTTTTTGCGTAAAACGCCGTGGGCGCGGGAGAAGGTCGAGCGCCTGTACGTCAAACTTGCGCGCACCAAGCGACCGCTCTGAGATGAACGCCTTGTTGCAGCGACGTCTGATCACTTTCGCTGCCATCCTCGGCTGGACGGGGTTGGGCCTTCAGCTCTACCTGATTTTCTTCGCCCGTTTGAGCGTCGATGCCGGTCTGCTGGGTGGGCTGGTGAGTTTCTTCAGTTATTTCACGGTCCTGACCAACACGCTGGTGGCGACGGTGCTGACGTGTGCCGTCACGCCGCGCCACTGCACCGCATGCCGCTGGTTTCTGCAACCGTGGGTGAGCAGCGCAGTGGCGGTGAGCATCGCCGTGGTCGGCCTCGCCTACAGCCTGTTGCTGCGGCATTTATGGCACCCCGAAGGTTGGCAATTTATCGCTGATGAATTGCTCCACGACGTCATGCCGCTGGTGTTCCTGGGCTATTGGTGGTTTTGCGTGCCGAAGGGCACGTTGCGTTTCTGGCATCTGCCGTTGTGGCTGATTTACCCGCTGGTCTATTTCATTTACGCCTTGCTGCGCGGGCATTTGCTGGGCGCGTATGCGTACCCGTTCATTGATGTCGCGGTGTTGGGTTATCCACAGGTGTTTATCAATGCCGGGGGGATTTTGGTCGGGTTTATGGCGATTGCATTGGTGTTGATCGGCATCGACCGCTGGCGATCATTGTAGGTGCGAGTCTGCTCGCGATCGCGGTGAATCAGTCACCGTTTTATTGACTGATCCACTACCTTCGCGAGCAAGCCCGCTCCCACGGGGGAACGTCACTCTTCTTCAGAACCCTCGGCGCGCCAGTAGCCGACGGCTTTCACCCGCTTCTCGTCCAGCCCGTGCTCATCGAGCAGCACCCGGCGGATCTGCCTTGAGACCTTGGTCTGCGTGGCTACCCACGCATATAGATTGCCTTTGGGCACCTGCAACTGCTGGACGGTGGTCATCAGGTTGTCCTTGCCGCCCTCACGCAGTACCCAGATCACATTGATCTGCGCGGGGCTTTCAAGCACTTGTTGCTCACTGCCGTTTTCCACTTCGATCACCACCAGCGCCTTGCGATTGGCTGCCAGGCCTTCGAGGCGGCGGGCGATGGCGGGCAGGGCGGTTTCGTCGCCGATCAGCAGGTAGCTGTCGAAGATGTCCGGCACGATCATCGAACCGCGCGGCCCGCCGATGTGCAGGTACTGCCCAGGTGCAGCCTGTTCGGCCCAGGTCGAGGCAGGGCCGTCGCCGTGCAGGACGAAGTCGATGTCCAGTTCCAGTGTGTCGAGGTCATAGCGGCGCGGGGTGTAGTCGCGCATCTCGGGCATCGGGCCGTTGTCCTTGCCGGCGCCGAGTTCCAGGGTTTCCAGCGCCGCTGCTTGTTGGGCGGTCTGCGGGAACAACAGTTTGACGTGGTCGTCCGTGCCCAGGCTGATAAACCCGGCCAGTTCCGGCCCGCCCAGGGTGATGCGGCGCATGCGCGGGGTCAGGTTGACCACCCGTAGTACTTGCAACTTGCGGCGTTTAATTTCGTGCATCACGCGGTGAATGGTTTGCGTATCGACTGCGGTCATTCGGCTTTCTCCGGGGCAAGTTGAACGGCAGGGCCGTCGACGATGGCTTTGGCGGTGTCGTTGAGCAAGTCGCGCACGCGCAGGATTTCTTCTGGGCTCCAGCGCCCGTGGTGCAGTTGCAGGGCGTGGCGCAAGTTGTGCACCGCCTCGTGGATTTCCGGCGGGCGGTCATGCCCGCGCAACGAGCGCTTGCTGACGTCGATGCGCATGCGCACGCCATCGAGTGCGACGGCTTGCTCACTTAAAGACAAACGACCGGCGTCGGTCACGCTGTAACGTTTTTTTCCGGCTTCGGCGTCACCCGCAATCAAGTCGCTTTCTTCCAGAAAGGTCAGGGTCGGGTAGATCACGCCCGGGCTCGGGCTGTAGGCGCCGTCGAACATGCCCTCGATCTGGCGGATCAGGTCGTAGCCGTGGCACGGCTGTTCGGCGATCAGCGCCAGCAGCAGCAATTTCAGATCGCCGGGGGCGAACACCCGTGGGCCACGGCCGCCGCGCTCACGACCGGGGCGCTTCTCGAAACCGTCGCGGCCGTCGCCGTGGTGGGAATGAGGGTCTCTCATTTCTGTCTTCTCTCGTCATGTTTAGATACAACTTAAGATATATCTTAACGGTCGTGCAAGGCGTTTTTCGCAAGGTGACAGGTGTGTCTGACGAGCGGCACTCATCCGGGAATGCAACAGGTCGAATGTTCATGCTTGTCCTGCGATCAATAACTTTGAAGTTAAAGTTAAGACTCTATTTAATCGAGTAACTATTCTAAAGTTCTAACTGGGTCCCGCTATATCTGGGCGATATTGCTGTATGGGTTTTTAACTTTATCTGTGTGTAGGGCGTAACTTACAGCCACTGTTTTGAATATCGTTTTTTTGTTCTTTTTTCTTGCGGGTCATGAGGTTGTTTAACTACGAGCTTATAGGAAGTTACTTGCTTACTTTCCAGAGGGAACAGTCGATGATGCCCCGGCATTGAAAGTTCAAGTTGATCTGGCTCAACTCCCCTGGCGTTCGACTTGAACTTTCAATCATTCCTTCTCTTATAGAAAACAAGGTACTGAACGATGTTCAAGAAAATCGCAATCGCTGCTCCTTTGGCTCTTCTGGCACTCGGTTCATCGGGAGCGTTCGCCGCTGGTGAAGCCGCTCACTCCATCAGCATCGTCGCTCACGTGCCGACCAACGGCTTCTATGTCGTGCCGACCAATCCTGATCTGGTCAACAAGGATCAGGACATGAGCTATCAGCCAACTACCGGCAAAATGAGCGAAGTCAACGGTTTCTTCGATGTGCGCAACAACAACGGTTCGGTTCACGCGAGTGTGGACAGCGTGCCAAAACTGATCTCGGGCTCCAATGAGATCGCGCTTAAAGTCGAAGTCAATAACAAGACCCTGACCACCACCCCTCAGGAAGTTGTCGGTGAGGCAGAGTCGGACGTGAACTATCGTGCGCCGATCAAAATCAGTGCCATCGGCACCGCTTTCAACCCGGGTGATTACACCGGTGTTGTGGCAATGACCTTTGATGCAGTGCCACCGGTCGGTACGCCTTGATCGAGCGATCCGGCAACAGGCGCTGAGTTCTCCACAGCGCTGACCGACGGGGCAAGCCACTGGGCGTGCCCCGTCGGACTTCATCATTCGTAATCAGAGTAAGAGTTCATGTTCCCGATGACACCCATCGCGGCTGCGCTTGCGCTGTTGTTTTGTGCCAGCGTAGCCGTGGCTTCCAACTCCGCCGGCACGACGCCGCGAAGTCTTTTGGCCCAGGCCAAAGGCCTGCCGGCGGATTTCGAGGAGCATTTCTTTGATGTGCCTCTGGCTGTTCGGGTTGAACTCGATCGGCAGCCGTTGGGCGAAGCCATGGTGGTGTTGTCCCGCGACGACCGCATCACATTGCTTGAATTCACCGACACCAGCGAGAACCGTTTCGGCCCTGCCGAGCGAGAAAAATGGGCGAGTTTTCTCAAGCCTGGCGTGCCTCTGGGCAACTGCGTCGGTTCCTGTCCGGATCAGGTGCTGGCCGTGCATTACAACCTGGAAAATTCGTTGGTCTCGATCCTCACCGAAAATGCCGAGCGCGACGTTGAAGCCAAGCGTTATCACGAACAGCCCAAAGACGGCAGTAACGGTTTGATGGTGCGCAATCAGCTCAACCTCAATGGCGGTCAAGGTCAGGATCTGGGCGGACGCTTTGGCCTTGAGGCCAGCAGCAGTCTGGGCAACTGGAGCCAGACGCTGAACCTGCAACTGGCGCGCCTCGGCGGGCCGGACGACAAGCTTTACCACGCTCTACACGAATTCCACACCCAGCGCGAATTGCAAGGCAGTTTTTTTCGACTGGGCTATTTCACCCCCAATTCCGAAGGGTTGACCCGCCAGCCGCGTACGTTCGGCAACAGCCCCGACACGGCCGTCGGCGTGATGTACGGCAGCTCCGACAGTCTGGCGATCAACAGCCCGATGCCCAGCGTCTATCCGATTTATGTCACGGCCAACCGTCAGGGTTCGGTGGAGATCTATCGCGACGGCTTGCTGATCAACACGCAATCGGTGCCCGCCGGTTTGCAAACCCTCGACACCCGGCCCTTGCCCGGTGGCATCTATGAAGTGGAAGTGCGGCTGATCGAAGACGGTCAAATCACCTCCACTACTCAGGAGCTGGTGTACAAGCCCAACAACTGGCGCAACCTCGATGAGCGCTGGCGCTATAACGTGTTTGCCGGTGAGGAAAGCAAGCTGCTGAGCAACTGGGACACCCAGTCCAGCGGCAGCCCCACGGCTGGCGCGGCGGTCAACTATCTGATGCACCCTCGGGTGATTCTCGGGCTGTCGGCGCGCCAGATCCGCGAAAAACTGCAATACGGCACGTCCATCGACTGGACGCTGGCCAATCACATCAGCCTGTACGCCAACGTTTACAAGACCGAGGATTACGGCACAGGCCTGGATCTGCAAAGTCTTTACAGCTACGGGGCCGGCAGTGTGGTGGTCAGCCACAGCCGCAGTTGGCTCGACACCACCAACACTTACGACACGCTGCCGGACGGCACGCGGGTTCGCCCACGCAACGTGTTTATCGGCCAGACCAGTAACTCGTCACTGGCAGTCAACCATCGGGTCAGCAGTAAAAGTTCGCTCAACGCCAGGGTCTCCCACAGTGAGGGGAACGTTGAGGGCATCGGACTGGATATGGGCTGGACGCAACGCACCGATCTGTTTGGCAGCGACGCCAGTTGGCGCTTGTCGCTGTTTGATCGCCCGGGCAGTTACAGCAGCGGCGATGCGCGCAATCGCGGGGTCGATCTGAGTGTCAATCTGGCGCTCGGTGCCCCCGGTCAGCAGATTACCGGCAGCATCGGTTCGCGCACGGCCCGTGACGGCAGCCGCGACAACAATGGCTCGATCGGTTGGCGCAAGGACCTGAAAGACCATGTGCTGCAAAGCGTGTCGGTGACGGCATTGACCGACACCTATGGCGTGGGGATGTCCAGCCTGGCGAACTTTCGTACCGACGCGGTCAACGGCGACGGTTTCATTCAGCGTTCGTCCTATAGCGGTAATTTTACCGGTGGCCTCAACGTCGATAGCACGCTGGTGGTCGGCGGCCAGCACATGCTCATGACCAGTCAGAGCGAAATGCGCGGTGCGGGGATGATCGTCGATGTTGAGTCGGACATCGATGACGTCATCTTGCGCGCCGACGATTACGTCGGCGGCAGCGCGGCATTGAAACCGGGGCGCAACTTCATTCCGATCACGGCCTATCAAAACAGCTCTGTGGGTTTCGATTTCGAAGGCAATCACGTCCCGGCAGCCACCATCGAGCCGGCGCGCACCCGTTATCACTTGAACAAGGGTGGGGTGGGTTACAGCAAGATCCGCGTGATGAAAACACTGACCGTGCTCGGCCGTCTGGTCGACGGGCAAGGGCGGCCGCTCAAGGGTCACCATGTGATCAACCACGCCAGTCGCGGGGTGACCGAGGTGGACGGGTTCTTCTCGATGGAAATGAACGCCGGCTCGCCGACGTTACAAGTGCGTCGCGATAACCAATTGCTCTGCCAGTTCCGGCTGGAAGAAAACCAGCATCGGCGCGAAAACAATGTGCTGATGATCGGCGATTTGCGCTGCACACCGGACACCCTGGCCGATGTGACCTCCACCGAACAGAAGGCGGGTTGATCCCTATGAAAAAAGCCACATGCCTGCTGGGATTGTGCGTGGCGCTGGCCCTGCCGGTGGTCGAGGCGGCCACTCAGGAGATTCGGGCGTTGTTCCAGCCTGACCCATCGCAGCCGCGCAAGAACGTGTTCGTCAACAAGACCCCCAACAGTGGGTACTGCGCCGACTACCCCGATCAATGCGCGGAAAACTCGATATTCAGCATTCGATTGCCGCTCCGGTTCGATGCCCCTTTGACCCTCCCACCGAATTGGGGGATTGGAATAAAGGTGCCTGCCAACTGGCGCTCATTGGCGGTGATCAATACCGAGACGATGGAAACGGAAATCGTTGAAGTGCGTATCACCGGTGTCGGCTCCAACTATGTCCTGAGCCAGCCGGCCCACGAACTGGTCGGCGTGAGCGACGTACTGCTGGGCCATCAACTGCTCTGGGACAGCAGCAGTTGGGTATATGCGTCCCCGCCCTGCCAATACAGCGGTGTCGGCGCTTACACTCCTGCCACCTACCGGTTTTTCTGGAAAACTCCCGTCGAGGGATACTGCGCCAAGAAGACGTTGGCGACCATTCCATCCATGTACTTCGATACCCTCGACTTTGCTTATGAACTGCGCACACCCAATCCGTTGGGCATGTCATCGGGTTTGTACACCGGTTCACTGACCTACAGCCTGGGCAGTGGCGGCGATTTCGATATCGGGGGCGGTTTTCAACCGGACGACAGCAGCCTGACCCTGGACTTCGTGCTGGACGTGCAGCACACCCTCAAGGTCGATCTGCCACCGGGTGGCAATAAAGTGGTGCTGGAGCCCGAGGGCGGCTGGACGCGCTGGGTCAACAGCGGGCGCAAGCCATCCAGCATTTTCCGCGATCAACTGTTCTACATCTCCGCCTCGTCCCGGTTCAAAGTCATGATGCTGTGCAACTCCTACGGTGGTTCACGGTGCATCCTGCGCAGCCCGAAGACCAATACCACCGAAGTCGAAACGTTCCTCACATTGCCCCCCGGGATCAGTGGTCCCGGAGGCGGAGACGTCAATCGGGTCATGTTGCTCTACAACACATGGGTCGGTCCGTTCCAGCCGCAGATCTACCTTGAGCGCAAGGCCGGTTCTTTGCGTTTTGCAATGCCCAAGGACGCCATCGACTTTGTCTTGCGACCCGGTGTGAATGACACCTTCACCGGCAACATCACCATCATCTGGGACTCGGAAGTGTGAGCACCTCCGGCAGGCGATTTTCATTTTTCATGGAGCTGAAAACGATGAACCGTGGTTTTTTGCTGGGCGTGCTCAGCCTGTTTTGCCTGACGGCGCAGGCGGGTCCGCAGATCAATGTCGGCACTGTGTACGACTATCTCGAGGCTGATAAAAGCACCTACCTCAAACGCGTGTTCAACAGCGGCGATGCCACGGCGTTCGTCAAGGTCAACGTGCTGGAAATCGTCTACGACGCCGAGGGCAAGCCACAGGAAATTCCTGTGGCGAACGCCGCCGACGGTGCCTCGCGCAATGGCTTGATGGCAAGCCCCGCGCGGTTGATCGTGCCGGCCCAGGGCATGCAGGGCACCCGTTTGCTGTATATGGGCGAGCGTGATCGCGAGCGGTACTTCCGAGTGCGTTTTGTGCCAGTGGTGCCGGAAAAGGAAGACGAGTTCACCGTCACCGGCGAAGAGCGCGAAGACTACAAAAAAGCCCTCAAGGCCGGGGTCAACGTGATGACCGGATTCGGTACGGTCTTTTTCGTGCGGCCCAAAGATGCGCGGTTCGCCACCGTCATCAACGAAACCGACAGTCGCTACGAATTGCGCAACGACGGCAATACGGTGTTGATCGTCGACGAGTTCAAAAACTGTTCACTGACCAAGGAAACCGACTGCGGCGCGACGACCAAACACCATGTGCTGGCGGGCAAGAGCTTCGCCTTCGACAAGGAGAAGGGGCGTGAGTACCGCTTCTTTCTGATCGAGGGCGCCGACAGGAAAGCCCTGAAAGTTGTGAGCCGCTAGGCCTGCTTTTCATTGACGCAACGGGTAACCGACATGATCAAGCAATATTCCGCCGCCGCGCTAATGGCCACGGTGGCGCTGGCCAACTCCACGGCCTGGGCGGCTCGGGAAATACGCACCTTTGAAGTGTCCCTGACCATCCCCAGTCGGGCGTTTTACATCATTCCGGCAGAACCGGACTGGATCCACCGCCCGCAACGGCTCGCATGGGATTATCCGCGTTCGACCCTGGGCAGCCTGCAAAAGAATTTTGATGTGCGGCACGACAACAGCGCGATTGAAGCGCGCCTGGAGGCTATTCCCTACCTGTCCAATGGCCGACCGGGTGAGGAGATCGGTCTGCGGGTCACCTTCAATGGCGTTGAATTGAGTGCGCAGGTGACGCCGCAGCAGGTCCTTTCTCAGGAAGAAGCGGCCGCGGGCAAGCGCGTGGCGCTGGTGATCGACCCGGTTGAACCGGCCGGCGGCTATCGGGCCGGGGATTACAGCGGCAACGTGTTGTTGCTGTTCAATGCCCGCGCGCCGGGTGCGCAGGCAGACCAATAAAAAGAGTTCAGCAGAGGCGGGGCGACGCATGAACAGGTTCAGTGGGGTGATATGGATGGCGGCGTTGAGCATCCCTCAGGCGCAGGCGATCAATCAGGAGATCCATGCGTTGTTCCAACCGGATTCTTCCAGACCAGACAAGATGACGTTCGTCAACAAAACGCCGAACAGCGGTTATTGCGCCACCTATCCGGGCCAATGTGAAAATAACGGCATGTTCAGCATCGAATTACCCATACGTTTCAGTTCTACCCGCTACGTAGGCATCTTTGACTGGGCGGCAGTAAAAGCCCCCGCCAATTTGCGGCGGCTGACCGTCACAAACAGCCAGACACAGGAAACGCAATCTGTGGAAATACGCATTACTGGCATGGGCTCCAGGTATGTTTTGAGCCATCCGGCTGTGCGACTGGCCGGCGGCAGCAATGCACTTGAAGGCCATAGCAGGTTATGGACCACGGGTAATTGGGTACAAGCAATACCTGCCCCTTGCTGGTACAGCGGCGAAGGCGCCTACGAGGAGGACAGCTGGCGGTTTTTCTGGAAAACCACGCAAGAGGCCCACTGTCTTAAAGTGCCGGCGTACCACATTCCGTCGATGTATTTCGACAAGCTGGACTTCGCCTACGAGCTGCGCACACCCAACCCGTTGAACATGTCTACCGGCCGTTATACCGGTTCCTTGACTTACAGCCTGGGACCTGGAGGGGATTTCGATATGGGCAAACTGTTTGAGCCGGACGACAGCAGCCTCACCCTCGATTTTGTGCTGGACGTGCAGCACACCCTGAAAGTGGATATTCCACCCGGGGGCGACAAAGTCGTACTGGAACCGCAAGGCGGCTGGCAACGCTGGCTGGACAGTGGACGCAAGCCTTCGCGCCTTTACCGCGATCAGATATTCCATATCTCGGCGTCGTCGAAATTCACCATGAAGCTTGAATGCGAGCACCGTCTGGGCGTGGGCTCGGGGTGCGCCATTGCAGATGGGCAGGGGTTCGCGGGCGCGGTGGACGTCAGTGTCAGTTTGCCCAACGGCTTGACCGACAGCGCCGGGCAAGCGGTCACGCGCAAGCGCTTGGGGATCGAGGCGACAGCACCGTTTCAACCTGGCTTCTATATCGATCGCAAGCCGGGAACCCTGCATTTCGAAGTGGATGAACAGCAAACCCACTGGATGATCGACAACGCCCAAGGCCGAATTTACAGGGGCAATATCACGGTGATCTGGGATTCGGAGGTGGGTTAGTGCGCATCAGTTGGCCAGCCCCGGGTTCAGGGCTGGCGCCTTGCGAGGGTCAATGGCCGATGCTGATCAACGCTTCGCGGGTCAATTGTCTGGACAGTTCGTTACGCGAATAACCGATATTGTTCAGCAGTCGGTCGTACCGCGCCTGACTCATGGCCTCGCCGCTGAAAATATCCGCGTGGGGAATGTTCAGTTGATCGGCCAGGGTTTCCATCTTTCGTATCAACGGGTTCATCTGAGTCTGCGCGTTGGCATTGGCGTACTCCGCTTGTGCCAGGCGCAACTCATCCAGCAGGCCCGGTTTTTCCTCGAACCGCAGATCATTGCGCTCATATTGTGTCGGATGGGTTTTGCGCAAATGGCGTTCCCAGAAATCATCCCCGTTAGGGTCAATCATGCCGTCGACCAGTCCGTTGCCGCTTTCGCGCAGCTTGAACGAGTCATAGGCCGCGTCGATCTTCGCCTGGGTAACGCCTGATCGCTGCTGGTAAAGCATGCCTTTTGATTGCCAAGGCAGCTCCAGCCGTTCCGCCAACCCGGTTTCATAGGCCATATGGATTTCAAGATCATCCGGCGCGCGATTGTTCGACGGATCGATCAGATGCTGTTGCTCTTGACGGCCGATTTCTTCTCGAGCGATATCGCCGACGATGTTCAGGCGTGCGCGGCTGCGGGCCAGCCTCGCCAGATTGTGGTCAAGCGCAAGGGCCGAGGCCGGCTCGGCATAGGCCCTCGAGACCAGCACTTTGATGCCCATGGAGTTGAACAGATAGGCGCCGCCGTCGCGGCAGCTATCGGGCTCTCTGGCTTGTTTGAACAGTTCTTCACGCAGGTCGGAATCCAGCGCGGCGGCATCGATCATTTCCCAGACACGCTGGGTCAGTTGTTGGCGTGTTTGCGTGTTCTGGTAATCAGCGGTTCGCCTCTGCCGGGCAATGACGGCAAAAAAATCTGCGGAGCCTGGCTCGGCCATCAGATCGTGCCAGGACTCTTCGCGGTACTTGCTCAAAGACGCCGAGGGACCAAACCCGTCCGGTTCACCGGGAAACGATTTCCAGTGGCTTAGTTCGTTTGTGGCGGCCGGAAAATCGGTCTGCACAAAGGCCATGCCGGTGGATTGGCGATAAGTGCCGTAGCGTACCCGAGCCTCATTGGAAAGCTTCGCCGTGTCGAAACGCGCACGACTGAGGATAAAGGCCTGATCGGAACCCGGTGTGACTTCGGGCAGCGTATTGATCGGCGTATGACGCATATCCAGCATGAAACCGCGGGGACGATGCTTGTCCACCGAGCCGACCTTGAACAGGCCCTCGGGCCAGGACTGGATATCGGTATTGGCCAGACTGAGGTCTTTCAAGCGATACATCCGCCCGACATCGGGTGGTTGGCGCAACGGGTTACCGTTCAGGTTCAGTGATCGCAGGCGAATCAAACCGCCAAGTTGTTCATTTGAACGCACGGTCAACTTGATGCGGTTGTCGGTCAGATCCAGACTCTGGAGGTGACGCATTTCTCCGAGGGTGGGAGGGATCTCCGTCAGGTCACACTGACGCGCGCTCAATTCACGTAGCTTGGGGAAACTGCCAAGCACGCCATCGGACGATGTCGAGAAACGCGTTTTATCGAGTTTCAGCGCAGTGATCTGGTCGAGGTGTCTCTTCATCCCGGGCCGCTTGCGCAGATCGCCCCACCAACGATCGAGGTTCGGCCGCGAAAGCGAGCTGGACAGGTCCAGCGAATAGCCTTGCTCTTGAGGGTTGCTGTGCTCGGCATAAGTGTCGTTTTGACGCTCGAAGCACTCAAGCAGCCGTTCCTCGATATGCCTCCCGCCCTCCTGCATGTACTGCGTCGATACTCCGGGGATCGGTTCTCCCGAGCCATCCACATCGGGCGGGTAGCTTTCCCGCCAATTTTGCATCTCTGTGCGCAATTGCTCGCGTTCGCCTTCCAGGTGTTTGATTGCGTCAGTGGGATCACCATTCTTGCGCAGCTTTTCGATGAACACCTTTGCCTGATGCTCAGACATTTTCGGGTACAGCTTTCGGACTTTCTGTTCCGGGGTGTTTTGCGCCCAGGGCCACGGCCATCGGCCTGTCAGCGTTTCGGTTTCAACACTGGCCACTCGACGAATCGGTGGTTCGGCCATCACGCTGCGGCGCTCGGCCGGTTCGGCGGATGTTTCCAACAGCCATTGTTTGAGGCGTTGACCCTGACCGCGCCGGTAGCCCGTTGCCTGCAGTTTTTCGTCAGGCAGGGCATGCAGGATCGACTCGTAGAAGTCGTCGGCTTCATGCAGCGTGCGATTGTTGGCGTCGAGCACTTCATAGCGGCCATGTTCGTCACGAACCAGACGTCTGACGGTGGTTGCATCATCCGCGCCGACGCTGCAGCGCAGCGGGCCGTCGTAGCTGCCGTCGTGCACGTCCAAACGCACATCGGCAAAGGTGTCGGTGTTGAATTTGAGGGTGTTGAGTGCCAGTCGCTCGGTCTCCGGGAGCATCCATTGCTCTTGGAAAAAACCGTTATAGGCGCGGGCGGTGGACGCTTCGAAATCCAGTTCCCGCGCCTGCGCCTTGAGGCGCAGTGGCAAGTGGTTTTCGTCTGCGATACGTTGCAACTCGGCCGGTTTTGCCAGGGCCACGACCTTCTCGGCCAACGGCAACGGGAGCTGCGGGAATGTTTTTTGTACGGCGCGAATATCGGCCTTGTTTGATTTTTCACCCACTTGATACAGGTAATTGGAGACATCTTTCTGGCGCGTGTCGACGGCATCCGCGAGCAGGTTGCGCACCGCTGTTGCCCGGTCGCTGCGAGGGACGTCGCGACCAAGCAGTTGTTTGAACTCAGTATCGTCGAGGAAATTTGCCAACCGTTCCGGCAGTTTGCCCGAGGTGAGATCCGCAAGGCTGATGCTCAGGGTATCGGCATCCGCTGCATTGGCATCGCCGTATGTGCGCGCGTAACCCTGCAGGTCGGCGCTTTCATAAATCTTCAGCGCCTTGGTGCGTGGCCAGCCTGGCTGCCTCGTCAGCAGCGGCTCGAACCAGACGGCCTGCGGGTCGATGGGGCGGCCATTGCGGATGTTCGCACTGGCGACTCGGGCATCGTCATAGGCACTGAAACGCTTGATGGTGTCGGTCAGCAGCGGCGGCGGTGCAGTGTTATCGATATGCATTTGGCGCAGTTGGTTTTCGTGCGTGCCGCTGATCACACGGATCTGTTCCCGTTGCACCGGCGAAAAGCCTTCCACGCTGTGCCCGACACGACGCATCAACGTCGCAAAGTCCCAGTCGCGCGGGTTTTCTATTTCCTGCACCCAGGCACCGTGACCGTTGTGTTCGATGAGCGGTTTATAAGCGTTTGGGCGTGTCGGGTGCTTGATGCGATGGGTCTTGGACGTCGGTTCGCTCGATGCTTTTTCGACCGCGTAGAGTTTACGTTCCAACAGCAAGACCCTTTCATCGCCGTACAAATGCAGGCCATGCTTGTCGGGTTTCGCGTCGGGTGCCAGGTTGATGTCGTTGCGCTCGTAAGGCTTGATGTCGGGATGCCAGAGGCTGGGTTTGCCATTGGGCAGTTTCACCGGTTTCATATCGTCGACCAGCGATGACAGCTTGACGCGAACGACCTCGCCGATTTTTGCGCCCGAGGCAAAGGCTGCCAGTTGAATGACGTCGGTTACCACACTGATCAGATGCTCGCCGGCTTCCAGCGACTGCCCTTGGGCCAGATCGACAATCCCCTCGATAACGTCGGTGGCCAGTTGGTAAGCGGTGTAAGCCAACATCAACTGGCCCAGCACCGGTACAAACGGTGTGACGACCAACAGCGCGACGTTGAGAATGTCCGAGAGCATTTTCTGGAAATTTTCCCACCAGGCCCAGCGTGCCTTGCTGTCAGTGTCGGCGGTGGAGACGGCTAACTCCCGGGCATCATTCAGGATCTTGTTGAACTTTTGTTGATAGAGGTGCCGCCAGTAGTTGCCTTGCAACTGCACACGATCAAATTGCAGGTTCGGGTTGTCCACCGGGTCCTGGCGCCATGGCGGTCGTTGGTCGGTCGGATCCTGGCGCGGGTGATACCGATAAATGAACAGCCGTTGCTCCAGTTCGGCAAAGAAGTGCCCACGCTGCTGCTGATCGACGAAATCGCTGAAGAACTGGCGATACGTTTGCTTGGTTGACTCGATGTATTTGTTTTCGCGCAACTGGCGGGTCAGTTCGTCCTTGAACGCCTTGAGCGAGTCGTACTCCTTGAGCGGATGATCCGGATCATGGGGGACATAGGCGATCACGCGTCGAATCCCGCGGCTGTCGCGTACCGCATCGATGAGCAGGAGAATGCCGGTCAGCCGGGTGCTGAGAATCGACAGGTCGCAGCACAACATGGCGCGGCCATTGAGCAGCAGTTGCGGTTTGTCTTCGGCCAGGTTCAACAGCATTGTGCAGGTGTCGACCTGGATGTCGTTCTTGATCAGCGCCATGTAAGCGGCCGCGGTGAGGGCGTCTTGCTGGCTTTGTATCACCCTGTTTTTCAGAACGGCTTCAGCCACCGGCTCGCCGGGCAACAGGTACCTGTGCAAATGCTTTTCATAATGAGCGCCGATGTCCAGATCCCGGCATAGCGTCTGAAACTGGGCGATGGACATGCTGTGTCTGATAGGCAAGACGTCGAACAAACCGCGTTCATCGGGTTGGCTGATGTACTCGGAGCCGCGATCAACCGTTTCACTTTTGGCGAAGTTGTGTAGCGCGGCGTCCAGCAGGGAAACCGTTCGACTGGTCACTCCGCCCGAGAGCTTGATCGTGTACCAGGGCTGGTCTTTGGGCATGTACAGGCGCAGGTAGGTTTTCTTGACATCGAGTTCCAGGCCATGGCGCCGTTTGATTGCGGCCTTGAGCAACGGCTCGGCGAAGGCATGCAGATCGGTTTTCGCCATCAGGTGGTCAACCGGGTTTTGTGAGGCCCAGGCCTTGAGATTGGCGGCAGCGAGCTTTTCCAGCCAGGTGTCTGGCGCCTTCAAGTACCAGGGTTCGATCTTCAGTGGCACGGCTGCCAACGCTTGGCCCCGGGCAACGGTGGCGCCTTTGAAACTGTCGCTGACGGCGGACTTGATGAATTCGTAGTGCCGACCTTTTTCTGCGTTTTCGGCAGACTCGGGTATGGGAGACATGGCCAATCATCCTTGATTGTTTGAGGAGTGATCAGCCTACCGGCGCAAGGGCAAAACAAAAGTTCAAAGTTCAGGCGGCAAACGGCGCTGTGGGGCATCAACCCGACGAAAATTCGAATTCGAAAAATACATAAGTACCACCCGCTGCGAAGAAAAAACGTCACGCTGAATCGGAAACGACTGACACGATTTGTTACCTCGTCTTCAGACGTACCGGATTGATCATCGCAACGTTTGTACTCTGTGCGGGGTGGCATTGCAGGTCGCTGCCCGGTTGCAGATACGGCGTGAGAAACGGTGCCATGCCCTTGAGCACCTGTACTGGCAAGGCTGAAGTGAATTTGAAGTTCTCGGCCGAAGGCCCCGGAACGAACGCGGTAAGGGTGCCGAAATGGTGATCGCCGATGTAGAACACGAAGGTCGCCGTACGGTTGATCGACTTCGAACTGAGGATGCGTCCGCCCGAACCGATGGCCTCGATGCGGTTATCGCCCGTACCCGTTTTGCCACCCATGGCCAGCGGACTGCCATCCGCCAGTTTGAAACTGCCGGAAACACGTTTGGCCGTACCGGCGTCGACCACCTGTGAAAGCGCTTCACGCATGGCGGTGGCAACTTCCGACGGCATCACCCGTTTGCCAACATGCGGGTCATTGATCAGCCGCGTTTCATAAGGCGTGTCGGCGGCAAAGTGCAGGCTGTCGATGCGCAGGGTCGGCATGCGCACGCCATCGTTGAGAATGGTGCCGATCAACTCCGCGAGCGCTGCCGGACGGTCGCCGGAGCTGCCGATGGCGGTGGCCAGCGATGGCACCAGATGATCGAACGGGTAGCCGACTTTTTTCCAGCGCTGGTGAATCTCCAGGAAGGCTTCGATCTCGAGCATGGTGCGGATGCGGCTGTCACGGGCGCCCTTGTGTTTGCTCTTGAACAGCCAGCTATAGACTTCCTGACGTTCGAAGTGGCTGGCCTTGACGACCTGACTGAACGTCGCGTCCGGGTTGTTCAGCAGGTAACCCATCAGCCACAGATCCAACGGGTGAACCTTGGCGATGAAGCCCTGGTCCGGGAGGTCGTAGCGGCCCGGGCCATAAGCGTCATAGAGCCGGATCAGGCGATCGTCGGTGAGTTTTACAGTGAGCTTGGCGTCCTTGAGGTGCGAGCGCACGAAGCGGTTGAAGTCTTCCTGAGTCGCGTTCGGCAACAGGTAACGGTGCACGGCGGCCATGCGGATCGGGGTCGGACGCATGCTGTCAAGGAAGGTTTCGAGCCGCGCCTGGGTGTCTTTGTTTTTGTACCTCTTCCAGAACTTGAGCAAGAACGATGTACCTTCACGGTCGGCAAAGCTCGCCAGGTATTCCTGACGCCTTGGGTCGCGGTCGTCCTTGAGCAGTTCGGCGCTGCTGTTGGGACCGGAGTAAGTGGTGTAACGCACCACATCGCGCATCAGACGAATGAACGGCAGGTTGATCGACTCGCGCAGGGCGTCGCGCAGGGTCGGCATGCGGCCGTTGTCTTCCTTGCGAAAGTTATGAAAAACGTGCAACCCGCCACCGGTGAAAAACGCCTCGCCGGGGCTGGCCGAGTATTTGCGGTCCAGCGCTGCACCGAGCATTTTCGAGAGGTCGTGGTCCTTGTTCTGGATCAGGTAATCGATGACCCATTGGCTGAGGCGATCCTGGTCGGGGACGTCGACCTTTTTCAGTTCCGGTACGCTCAGCGCACCGTACTTGTCGTGCAACTCGGCGATGATTTGCAGGTACGTGGTGAGCACACGCATCTTCGCCGTCGAGCCCAATTCGAGTTTGCTGCCTTCGTTGATGTCGAAGGGCTGGTCGGTGCTGTCGGTCTGCACCCGCACTCGCGAGCCGTCGGGGGTGAGTTCGAGCAAGGTGAAGCTGTAGCGCACCTGAGCAGTGCTGACAGGCGTCAGCAGCCGTTCACCGAGCAGGCCGATTTCAGCGGCGTAGGCCGGGTCGGCGAGTTTTTTCAGGTAAGCGGTGACCTGGGTTTGCAGGTCGCCTTGCAGCGTGCTGGTGGCCGAGAGGTCGAGGCGGTCAAGGTCGTACAGCGAACGATTGAGCATCGCGGCCAGGCGGCTACGAGCAGCGTTGATACCTTTGTTGGTTTCAATCGGCTGAAGAGTGGGCTGGGTCTGCCAGTCGCGATAGCTGACCTGGCTGGCCAGTGCGGCATCGGCGAGTGCGGTGTCGATCACGCCGTTCTGCTTGAGCAGGCGCAAATGGCTGTCGGTGAGATCGGCGAGTTCTTCGTGGCCCTTGTTCAGGTAATGGGAGGGACGACGCTGGGCGATCATCAATGACAGCATTTCACGCAAGGCCAGGCCTTTATCAGCCATGGTTTTCGGGTCGGTCGCCGGGCTGTTCAACTGTTCGTTGGCCTTATTGAAGTCGCTGCCGTACCAGACCCGCAACCCTTCGGCCATGCCATGGACTTCACCGTGGCCAGGCACGGCCGACAGCGGCACGCTGTTGAGGTAATCACGAACGATGTTCTGCCGCGCGGTCAGGGTTTGCGGGCCGTCCTGATAGGCGCGCACGCTGGCGGAGATCATCTGGCGAAGCTTCTCGGCGCCGGACACCGTCAGGCCATCGGGTGAATGCCGGTACTTTTCGAGTTGCGTCGCCAGCGTGCTGCCACCCGCCGATTGCCCGGGCAAGTGCAGCAACTTCGCCACTTGCGACCACGCGGCCATGCCGAACCTCGGCCAGTCCACCGCCGGGTTGGTCATCGGTTGTCTGGGGTCGAGCAGAAAGCGGTTTTCAATGAACAGCAGGCTGTTGACCACCGCCGGCGGAATCGCGGCGAAACTCGAATACAACTGCTGTGGATAGTTGTACTGATACAGCGGCGCAGCGCGGCAGTCGGTGATCGAGAGTCCGGCCTGAGTCTTTTCCGCATAGGGCACGAACATGCCCTTGCCGGTATAGCTGAGCAGCGCCGGCGAGAAGCGGGTCTGCTCGGTGATCACGTAATCGCGTTTGAGCAGGCGCGGCAGGAGTTCATCGAGCGAGCTGTAACCCAGGCGCAAATCGAATGGCCCATTGCCGGGGTAGCGAATCGCTTCGCTGGGACCAGGTTCAAGCTTGTAGGTCAGTGAGGCTGCGTAGCGGCTGAGTTCATGGGCCTGGAAACGCGAGGTGCGCATTTCCTTGGCCGCCGCCAGCCCGACCACGATCAGGATAATCAGCAGCAACAACCAGAATGCCTTCCACCCATGCCGGTTGCGGCGGTTTTTTTCAGGGACAGGCGCTTCATCATCCACACGGTCAGTCGGAACCACGGCTTTACTCGAGTCGGTTTGCCACAAAGCGCCCATAGTCGATTGATCCATTCACGCAGATTGATCGGACTTGTCTGAAGCTTAGACGGTGGTGGG
Organism: Pseudomonas sp. NPDC087615; assembly: GCF_044743445.1. Classification (NCBI taxonomy): domain Bacteria; kingdom Pseudomonadati; phylum Pseudomonadota; class Gammaproteobacteria; order Pseudomonadales; family Pseudomonadaceae; genus Pseudomonas; species Pseudomonas sp. NPDC087615. The sequence continues at coordinate 60,392 of NZ_JBIUWM010000005.1, forward strand.
CGACAGGAGGGAAATTGTGAAGCGAGCACGGACCAAGAGGCGCGATGAGGGGGCCAGACGCCAGGCGGACTCTTGCGACTTTTTGTGGCGCGTGAGTGCAGGAGGAAGTTGCTGATTGTTAAAAGGTTATTCAAATAAGCTGAAGTGTGTAAGTGGATAGTGCTTTTGTTTGGTAATACATAAGGTTAGTAACGGTTTTCGGTTTTTTATTTGAAGGCGCCTGTTGTTTACTTTTGCTTCGTTTATTTATCAAGGAAGATTGTATGATCGAAGCAAATGATGTTGTGGTGGATGCTGGTTCGGTGTCTGCCAGTTATGAAAGCCAACTTGAGTCTGCAAGGCTTGAAGCTGAAAGTGTCTCGCCGTCTGCACTTGGCGACTTGGGTGGCGCCTTGTCCTGGCCGATGCCATTGAGTACTGATCAGCAGAACGAAGTGCTGAGCGCTGTTCAGCTTTATATCGAAGGTCTTGATGAACTATGGAAGCCAGGGCAACAACTGCTGGAGCATTTGTACCTGCACCATCCGCTTGACAGTAAAACATTAGGGAATCCTGCCAAGGCACTGGAAACACTCATTGCCAGCGCTCGCGGGCAAGCGCTTGGGATGGCGGTACAAACCCGTTTGAAAGGCATTTCCACGGACGCCAGCATCACCGAATACGCATTGGCCGCCATTCACTTGAATCTTGATCCGTTGTCTATTGAAAACACTCAACGCAACAGCGTCGCGGGTTTTGATCTGGCCAGTCGTCAACATTGGGGGGAACCGGTTTCGGCGGTGTTCAACAAACTACGTGAACACTTGATCAAAGAACTCATCAGCGGCCCTGAAATGGCCGGGTTAGGCGCCTACGCATTGTTGGCAAGGAATGCCCCTCTGTTCCTGATCAAAGACATCCCGGATGGCGTCAAGTACGGCGGTGCGGCGTGGTTCAACCTGGCCGTGGCCGCTGCGACGATCGAAGCTCAATGTCCGGGGAAGCTCGCGAATATGACCTTTGCCCAGGTCATGATCTGCGCTGAAAGTGCTGCTATGACCGATCCGGCCGTTACCCGGTACGCCCAGACCATCGCGCTGATCGATTGGGGCGTTGTCCATGTGGCCGTAGAAAAGAAAGACGATGAACGCTACACCGAAGTAGAACTTGGTGAAATAAAAGAACAGTTCAATGCTCAATTTATCGACCGGCTCAATACGCCAGTGTTGTTGAAAAGTGTGTTTTCAAGTCGCCAAAGCATTGCGCTGGCCGGGCTTGAAAAAGAATTTGGCAAAGACTTTCCGTTTGAACATGCCGCGCTTGAATGGGACAGCTCGTTAAAAGTGTTAAGTCATCTCGCGCCCGTGCCGAGTGATGTGCTAGGGCCGCAGGGCAAGTACTCGTTGCTGGACGTTGCAATGATGGATGGCAATTATCGATGGAAATCCAGCGACAAACTTCTGAACGCTGTTATTCACGACATCAACGAACTGAACCTTCGCGTGCGGGAGACTTTCAGGAAGCAGTTTGCAACGACACTGAGCAACCTCAAGGAAGGTGCCCGGTTAACCGTAAAACACCTCATATCCGAGTTGCCGCTGGAAGACCGAGAAAACCTCGAATATGGAAAAATCGATTTCTATCAACACAAGACCTACAAGCTGAGTACGAGCTTTTTTGGCAGAAACCTGACGTACACCAGTCCAACACTGACATTGAGAGTCGAGCGGGGAACGGGAAAAAAAGTAAGTGTGTATCACATTGACTTGGGGGCCGACTCGATCAAAAAAAGTGGTTCTGACCCTGCCCAGGTGGCCGAACGAACCAACGTGAATGTTCCGAGCACCGTGTACACCACTGAACCTTTTTATGTCGCTGATGAATCGGTCGCTGCGAAGCTCAAGCAAGGCAACGAGACGCAGGCCTTGCCTCCCAAAAGTTATTCCAGCGAGAGAACCCTGACGATTGCTGATGCCTTCGTTGAGCATCTTGATTACGACAGCGAGAAGATTCTGAACGCTGCGCAGGGGCAGACGACGTATGACAAAGAATTGGCAGCCATGAAATCCCGCATGGAGTTTTTGCTCAACCTGATTCCCTTCAAATCCGCCATTACCCATTTTGTAGAGGGTAACTATGTAGACGGCGCCATTGATCTGTTCCTCGACGTATTGGGATTCGTCACCGCAGGCGTGGGTGCCGCAGCAAAGTTGGCACAAGTGGGGGCCAGGACGGCTTCGGCAATCAGCAAAGCGCTCAAGGTAGCGAAAATCATAGGGGCCGTTGTCATCGGCGAACTCAACCCGGTGAGTGGTATAGCGGCAGGCGTGCAGTTACTGGGTCGGGGGATCAAGTTCGTGGGCGTTAAAGGGCTGCACCAATTGAACAGACTTCGGGCGTCTGCGAGCGGGTATGACTTGCTGCTCGGAGTCACTAAGGCGCACGGGCCGACAGTGCTGGGCACCTTCAAAGTGGGTGAGCAAAGTATCGAGGGCGTGGGGGTGTTGAAAAATGACAGTTGGTACCCATACAACCTGGACACCCGCAGGCTTTATGGTCCGCCGGGCAATTTCACGCCTCAACGTTTTTGCTGGGGTGGAACCTTGGGCGGTGAGGCAAACTCCCGTATCTATTTGAATTTTCATAACAATGTTGAATTTGCACGGAACAGGAATAATCTTCGAGCCTTTGAACGTGGTTATACGCAAGGGAATGTAATCGTAATCGATGGCTACACACCTGGAATGAAATTTGATGAGTTGATTGAATTGGTATCAGAGCCTGGTCTCAAGCCTGAAGAAATAGGGGCTTTGACAAAGGAAATAAAAACCAAAATTCTGAACGACGCTCGTTATAGTTCAAACCTTCTTGCCGCGGATTTGAAGGGTTTGGCTGTCGAGGTCGTTCCTGTTTCGCAGGGGCATTATCTGGCTCACGTCAATATGGTTTCCAGAGGTGAGTGTGCAGGACTCTCAAATGCCATGGCTTATGCTATTCACCATGGAAACGAAGACATACTGCTGAAAAATATTCCCAGAGCTGCCCTGGCGAAAGAAGCGCCTGGATCCACCGAATTTATCTGCGACATGACGGAGTTTCACAATACGGTGAACAATAAGGAATCTTTTCATATGGGCGCAGCCAAGAAGAAAATGGATGCCGACGAAATTATCGATGCACTGGAAAGTTCTCCTGATTCGAAAACACTCAGGCTGGCCTCAAAAGACCATGCAATGCTTGCAGGTATAAGAGTCAGGAACGGTAGACCAGAGTGGTTCTTTTACGAGCCTAACTCTGGATTTGCGAAGTTTTCCAGCCCCGAATCCATGAGGCAGGGCATGCATAAAGTACTGGAAAGCGGAGCGCTGGCCGCGACGTTAAACACCTATGGAAGAAAGCGGGGTGGTCGTGACTTCAATGTCAGTGAATTTGATCCCGCCGATATTGATAACAGTTCCATTAGCCGCAACCGCGTTGAGAATCTTTCGTCTGTTGAACTGCCTGATCCAGAAGAACTGGTCACGGTTCAGACCCTCCATTAAAGCGTTCGTCAAGGTTCTCCGACCTGGACAAAAACGCCAGACGAAAAGACGACGCACCAAGGTTGTGCAATACTCGCCGCCGTTTTCGGTGGCGAGTTTTCCTACATTTGCCAGTTGATCCGCCGGGTCTACTGGTATTTTTGCGACAACTCCCGCTGAATCTTGTGGTTTATAGAGTGAAAAGACCTACGACAAGGTTTTTATACTGACGCCCCGCTGATCTTGCAGGCTGTCCTGCAAGACGCGTTTGCCCACGAAGCAGACGCGGTTTTCAACGAGCCAAGGCTAATCGGCCAACGCTTGAACACTCGGTGGCCATATCCAATAACAAGACGAGGTTGCACCCCTATGCCAGTTGGCAATCACCTGCCTCACGGCGAAACCGCTCAGGGCGGTCCGCTTAAACGCGAACTCGGCGAACGGCATATTCGGCTGATGGCCCTCGGAGCCTGTATCGGCGTCGGTCTGTTTCTCGGTTCGGCCAAGGCCATTGAAATGGCCGGCCCGGCGATCATGCTCTCCTACATTCTTGGCGGTCTGGCGATCCTGGTGATCATGCGCGCCCTCGGCGAAATGGCCGTGCATAACCCGGTGGCCGGTTCGTTCAGCCGCTACGCGCAAGACTACCTCGGCCCGTTGGCAGGCTTTCTCACTGGCTGGAATTATTGGTTCCTGTGGCTGGTGACCTGTGTCGCGGAAATCACTGCCGTCGCCGTGTACATGGGCATCTGGTTCCCCGATGTGCCGCGCTGGATCTGGGCCCTCGCGGCGCTGATCAGCATGGGCTCGGTCAACCTGATCGCGGTCAAAGCCTTCGGTGAATTCGAATTCTGGTTCGCCCTGATCAAGATCGTCACGATCATCGCCATGGTGATTGGCGGCATCGGCGTAATCGCCTTCGGTTTCGGCAACGACGGCGTCGCGTTGGGAATTTCCAACCTGTGGAGCCACGGCGGCTTTATGCCAAACGGCGTGCAGGGCGTGCTGATGTCCCTGCAAATGGTCATGTTCGCCTACCTCGGCGTCGAGATGATCGGCCTGACCGCAGGCGAAGCGAAGAACCCGCAAAAGACCATCCCTGATGCCATCGGCTCGGTGTTCTGGCGGATTCTGCTGTTCTACGTCGGTGCGCTGTTTGTGATCCTGTCGATCTACCCATGGAACGAAATCGGCACTCAGGGCAGTCCGTTTGTGATGACGTTCGAGCGTCTGGGCATCAAGACCGCAGCCGGCATCATCAACTTCGTGGTGATCACGGCGGCATTGTCGTCGTGCAACGGCGGCATCTTCAGCACCGGGCGCATGCTCTACAGCCTGGCGCAGAATGGTCAGGCCCCGGCCGGTTTTGCCAAGACGTCCAATAACGGCGTGCCGCGTCGCGCATTGCTGCTGTCGATTGGCGCACTGCTGCTGGGTGTCTTGCTCAACTATCTGGTGCCGGAAAAAGTCTTCGTCTGGGTGACGTCGATTGCCACTTTCGGCGCAATCTGGACCTGGGTCATGATCCTGCTGGCCCAGCTCAAATTCCGCAAAGGCCTGAGCGCCAGCGAACGTGCCGCCCTCAAATACAAGATGTGGCTGTACCCGGTCAGTTCGTACTTTGCGTTGGCGTTTCTGGTGCTGGTGGTCGGCCTGATGGCGTACTTCCCCGACACCCGCGTGGCGCTCTATGTGGGCCCAGCATTCCTGGTGGTGCTGACGGTGTTGTTCTACGTGTTCAAGCTGCAACCGACCCAGGTGTCGCAAGGCGCGGTGCGTTCGGCTTCGTAAGTGAAGGACGTTGAAACGGCGAAGCCCCGGTCGAGAGATCGGGGCTTTTTTATTAGGGCGGCGCGGTCGCTGCACGGATGAAATACGTATAACCGTTGGTCGGAATAACCCTCGTACCTGTAATTTCTGACAGTAGACCGCCCCTGCGCCATGGCCTAGCTTGAAGACCCGACAAGTCGGAGTCAGCAAGGAACGGACATGAAAGGATTCTCCGCAACCGGCGTGATCGGCTTTGCAGATGCGCTGATCCACTGGCAAATATTTTTCGTGCTCTGCACCGCGGTCGGCCTCGATCAGGCATCCAGCAATTTTGCGGCGTTTTGCGTGGCCGCTGCGTTCTCGTTTTACGTGAACGCGCTTTACACGTTCGAGAGAGAAACGTCGGTGTTCGCTTACCTGATGTTTGTCGGCGCAATGGGCGCGGTGAGTTTCGGCGTGGGCGTGATTGCCGATGCCTGTCATCTTCCCGGCTTGGTGACGGTGGCTTCTTTTTCACTGATGAATATTTTGTTGGGGTACTGCTTTTTCCGGTTTGTGCTCTTTCGGGAGCGTCGGATATGAACGTATCAGTGACTGATTGCCTTCCAGCGTCCGAGTCTCGTGTGACTTCACAACCTTTCGTGGTCGACCTGGACGGCACTCTCCTCAAGTCCGATTTGCTGTTCGAATGCGCAATGGCCTTTGTGCGCAGCAAGCCTTTGCAATGTCTGAAACCGCTGGCCTGGCTCACTCATGGCAAAGCGTATTTGAAAGAGCAGTTGGCGCAATCAACGGACATCGATGTCGCGACCTTGCCCTACGATCCCGACGTACTCTGGATGATTGAGGCGCAACGCAACAGCGGCCGAAAAATAGTCCTCGCTACGGCCAGCCACTACTCATTGGCAGTGCGCATTGCCGAGCACCTTCAGGTGTTTGATGAGGTGTTGGGGACGACGCTTGAGCGCAACCTGTCAGGGGCGCACAAACGTGATGTGCTGGTGACGTTGTACGGTGAGGAAGGGTTCGACTACGTCGGTAATTCATTCGACGATCTGCCGATATGGCGCTCCGCCAGGCATGCCTATGTCGTCAATCCGTTCCCGGGCGTCGAGCGTGCCATTCGGCACCTGGGCAACATTGCTCAGGTGATCCGCTCTGACGCGACGACATTCAGGAGTTGGTATAAAGCCTTGCGCATTCATCAATGGGTGAAGAACGCGCTGATTTTTGTCCCTCTGCTCGCCGCCCATCAACTGGCCAATCCACTGCCGCTTTGGCACGGCGTGCTGGCTTTCGTGTTTTTCGGATTGTGTGCATCGGGTGTCTACGTCCTCAATGACCTGCTCGATCTTGCCGATGATCGCAAGCATCCAACCAAGCGCCATCGACCCTTCGCCAGTGGATCTTTGTCGATCAAGTCCGGGTTGATGGTTTTTCCTTTGCTCTTGCTGGTGTCCTTCACGGGCGCCTGGGTTTGGCTGCCTCGCTCATTCGTGGCGGTGCTCGCCTGCTATTACGTGCTGACACTGATTTATTCACTGGTGTTGAAGCGGCTGATGGCGCTCGACGTGATTACCCTGGCGCTGCTGTACACCCTGCGCATCATTGCCGGTGGCGCCGCTTTTGAACTGGAATTGACTGGCTGGATGCTGGCCTTCTCCATGTTCATGTTTTTGAGTCTGGCGCTGGTCAAACGCTATGCCGAACTGTTGGTCGCCCTGCACAGTGGCATCACCGGGAAAACCGGTGGCCGGGATTACTTTCCCGCCGATCTGGCCATGCTTTCATCATTGGGCGCTGCGTCCGGTTATCTCACCGTCATGGTGCTGGCGCTGTACATCCATGACAGCGCGACCATCGCGCTCTATGCGCATCCACGATGGATCTGGCTTGCCTGCCCTGTGTTGCTGCTGTGGATCACCCGGATCTGGCTGCTGACCCATCGCGGCCGAATGAATGACGACCCGGTGGTGTTCGCACTGCGCGATCGCTTGAGTCTGGCGATGGGGGCGGTGTTCTGCCTGATTTTCTGGGCGGCGGCATGAAACGGATCAACCAACGAACAAAGTGCCTAAGGCGATTGACAGGTCTGTTTGGGGATTCATTAATCGGGTTCGAAAAGGACTTCGCCAATGAGTGAAATAAACACCCATGTTTGCGCACGCTCACTTGTGAGCGCTTCAGGGCTATCGACTGCCCTATTGGTTTTTTTTGTACCGACAGGTTTGTTGTTTCTATCGATCCTGGTCATGAACCATGGTGTGATGATTTATACGCTGGATGATCCTTATATCCATATGGCGCTGGCCAAACATATATGGGCTGGGCATTACGGCATAAACGCTGGAGAGTATTCCGCTCCATCCTCAAGTATTATATGGCCTTTTATGCTCGCGCCTTTTTCAATGTGGGGGCGTGCGTTTTTTTATGTGCCGTTGGTGATCAATGTTGTTTTTGCGTTTCTGACATTTCTGTTGGTGGTTGATTTGTTGAAGCGTCTGAGATGTCAGTTTCCTCTGGTGGTGACGTGTGGGCTTTTTTTTTCAATAAATATTTTCGGGCTGATTTTTAACGGGATGGAGCATAGCCTGCAAGTTTATCTGACGAGCTTGATTGCCGCCGGCATGGTGCGCAAGGAGTTTATTGAAGAGACAAAGTTGCCAAATATTCTCTACCTGGCGATTTTTTTACTGCCATTGGTACGCTACGAAGGTTTGGCGATTTCATTGCCCACATTGGTTTATCTCTTGTTGAATGGTGAACGCAGCAGACCATTGTATTGCGGTATCGCGATACTGCTGGCCCTGGCATCCTTCAGCTTTTTCCTGAACAGCCTGGGGCTGGGGTTATTACCCTCTTCGGTACTGGCAAAGTCGGATATTTCTGGCCTGCAATCCCTTGCCGAACATGCGCTGGATCAATGCAGGCAAGGTGGGTGGGTTATCTTCGCCGTCTTGATGTTCTGCTGGTATTACTCAGGTAGAACGTCGCTGATCATGCTGCTGTTAAGTGTCACTCTATGTCATACACTATTTGGCAAGACGGGGTGGTACGGTCGATATGAGATTTATTGGCTTGCTTTTATTGCCATGTTTTTTCTAGCGGCCTGTAGCAGGCATCTCAGTGATCGCTGCATGGTGATGGTTTTCAGTTGTTTGCCATTGGCCTTTACTGGGCTTTTTTACGTGACGTTGAGTACCCCATGGGCGTCGGCGAATATCAATAACCAGCAATACGTAATGTCAAAGATTGCCTCTCGGTTGAATGAGCCGTTGGCAGTTAATGATCTCGGGCTTGTTTCATTGGCGACCGATCAATATGTATTGGATCTTGGCGGTCTGGCGAGTTATGAGGCGTTGCAATTGAAGCGCGCGGAAAGCAACTCGCTTTGGATTGGCGCTTTGATGAAGCAACACAATGTTAAATACGCTTTTATTTATGATGGCTGGTTCCGTCAGCGGCCCGCGAATTTTATAAAGATTGCCCGTCTGAAACTGGCTGTTCCGAATATCACTTCAGCGCAGGACTCTGTCTCTCTATATGCCGTGGACGCTGCATCCGCTGACAAGCTTAAGTCGGTGCTGACGGAGTTTCGTGCGCTGAATTCGAGCGATAAGTTTGAGATCAACTATGTCGAGTAATTCAGCGAAAGCCGGTTATGAACGAGCACGCGTGGCCTTGTCACTCTCGTCATGGGGCAATTTCCCCTTTGCCCCGCAAAACGGCCACCCCTGCCACTGGCAAACTGACGTCGGATCGCAGTGGCAGCGGTTGATCGAAACCCACGGTACAACGTTGCCGTTCGGCAATGGCCGCAGCTATGGCGACAGCTGTCTGGCCGTCAGTGATCATGTGTTGCAGTTACGTCCCTTGAGTCGCTTCATCGAGGCTGACTGGGAGAACGGTGAGATTTGCGCCGAGGCCGGAGTGACCTTGGGCGAGATTTTGCTGCTGTCTATCCCCCATGGCTGGTTTTTGCAGGTCACACCCGGGACGCGGCATGTCACGCTGGGCGGAGCCGTGGCCAATGATGTACACGGCAAGAACCATCACCGGTGCGGTACGTTTGCCCATTCGGTGGTGAGTTTTGGTTTACACCGATCCATGCAACCGCCGATGGTCTGTTCCCCGACAGAGAATCCCCAGTGGTTTGCCGCCACCCTGGGTGGCCTGGGCCTGACGGGGGTCATCACTTGGGTGAAGATCCGTCTGCGCAAGATCCAGTCCAGTCTGATCGACACCACGCGGGTTCGTTTTGAGGGGCTGAATGACTTCTTTGCCTTATCCGCCGAGATGGATGCCCGCCACGAATACAGCGTTGCATGGATCGACTGTCTGGCCACTGGCAATGCGCGAGGGCGCGGTGTTTTTACCGCTGGCGATCATCGCGAAACGGGTGCACTTCAGGCCGCAGTACCGCGTTCGCTGCACATGCCGATTCGGCCACCGGTGTCGCTGATCAATCCGCTCACTTTGAAACTGTTCAACCGTCATTACTGGCAGCGACAACCGGCCAGCAGACAATATCGGACGGTCGCCTACAGTCCGTTTTTCTATCCACTGGATGGCATCGAACACTGGAACCGCATCTACGGACGCAAGGGCTTCCAGCAGTTTCAGTGTGTTTTGCCAAGCTCGGTGGCGCAAGCAGCCTTGTCCGAGCTACTCAATTCCATCGCCCGCAGCGGTTCCGGCTCCTTTCTCGCTGTACTCAAGCGCTGCGGCGATATGGCGTCCCCCGGGCTGCTGTCCTTTCCAATGCCGGGCACTTCACTGGCATTGGATTTTGCGCAGAACAATGCCCTGACGAAAAAGCTCTTGCCGCGTCTGGATGCCATCGTCCGCGAAGCGCATGGCCGTTTGTACCCAGCGAAAGACGCCCACATGAGCGGTAGTGATTTTCGCCAAGCCTATCCCGCCTGGGAGCAAGTGGAAGCACTGCGCGACCCGGCCCTGATTTCCCGTTTCTGGCAGCGAGTTCTGCGATGAAAAAAATATTGATTGTGGGCGCCACATCGGCCATTGCCAGCGCCTGCGCGCGACTGTGCGCGGCTGAACGGAGCGAGTTTTTTCTCGTCGCCAGGGATGGGCAAAAGCTGCAGCAAACCTGCGCTGATCTACAGGCCCGAGGTGCGCGAGCGGTGACACCGTATGTGATGGACGTCAGCAATACCGCCGAACACACCGTCATGTTCGAGCGCTGCCTGACGACGTTGCAGACAGTGGATATCTGCCTGATTGCCTACGGCACCTTGCCGAATCAACGTGAGTGCGAACAATCCGTTGAGATGACTGCGAAGGCATTTGCCAATAACGCCACTTCAGTGATTACCCTGCTGACGCTGTTGGCTAATGGCATGGCCGTTCAGCGCCGTGGCACGTTAGCCGTCATTTCATCCGTTGCCGGCGATCGCGGACGCCCTTCCAATTATGTGTATGGCGCAGCCAAAGCGGCGGTTACCGCGTTTTGCGAAGGGTTGCGCGCACGCTTGTTCAAATCGGGAGTGCACGTGATCACTATCAAACCCGGTTTTGTCGATACGCCGATGACTCAAGGGCTGGCGATACCGGCGCTGCTGATTGCGCAACCGGATGCCGTTGCCCGACGAATCGTTTCAGGTATTGAACGCAAGAGGGCGGTGCTTTATGTACCCGGATTCTGGGCGTGGATCATGTGGTTGATTCGGGCCATACCGCAGCCGATTTTCAAGAGGCTGAATCTATGAACCAGGCGCTGATGCTCTCCGGGTGGCGCTATCGGGTGCTGATCGGTTCGGTGGTCTGCTCCGCCCTCGCGTACCTGGCTGTTTCCCTGTGGGGTGGGTGGTCGGCCGTGAGCGCGGCCGTCAGTCGAGTGGGGGGGTGGCAGGGTGGGCAAATCGTCGGGCTGGTTCTACTTGGCTACGGTTTGCGATTTTTGCGTTGGCAGATCTATCTCAATGCCCTGCGCCATCCACTGCCTTGGTGGCCGAGTCTGAAAATCTATCTGGCAGGATTCGCCTTGACCACCACCCCCGGCAAGGCTGGCGAGGCGTTGCGCGGGGTTTTGCTCAGGCGGTGGGACGTGCCTTATCCACACAGTTTTGCCGCGCTGTTCAGTGAGCGCCTGTCGGATTTGCTGGCGATGGTGGCATTGGCCTTGTTCGGCCTGAGCGCGCATCCCGAATGGTTGTCGATGATCGTCGCCTGTCTGGTGCTATTGGCGTGCTGCGTCTTGCTGGTGTCCCGACCAGGTCTTGTCAGTGCCCTTGATCGGCGGGTCGAACAAAGGAGCGGCTGGTTTCCCCGCCTGTTGCGTCATGTCGTTCATGTGTTGCATCAGTCCCACAGTTGCCACACCCCACGTCGCCAGATCGGCGCGACGTTGTTGAGTCTTCTGGCCTGGGGGCTGGAAGCGCTGGCGTTTTACTGGATTCTCAATGCCATGGGCGCGGGTATACCTCTGACATTCGCGATGTTCATTTATGCCGTTTCCATGTTGGCCGGGGCATTAAGTTTTATGCCCGGCGGGTTGGGCAGTGCCGAAGCGGTGATGGTGACGTTACTGGTGTCGGGTGACGTGGCGTTGCCGGATGCGATTGCGGCGACGATGTTGTTGCGGTTGGCGACGTTGTGGCTCGCGGTTGGGGTAGGCGCTGTGGCGTTGTCGAGAATAAAGGTCGATATATAGGGAATGATCAAGTCGCGTGACTAATCAGGAGCAATAAGGGAATGAAGTTTAAATTTGAGAGCAGACCGCTAGCGGTTTATATGTCACTGGTAGCAGCGATGTTGGTAGGGGTTTATTTGCGATTGCGTCATATTGATTCTGGAGGTCTCTGGCTTGATGAGGCCTTTAGTGTTTCGGTCAGTGATCCTGATCATCATTTTGTTGATGTTTATCGCGCGACTTTAAGTGACGTTCATCCCCCGTTTTATCAGATTTTGCTATGGGTCTATTATCATTGCTTTGGCTTTGGGGAGTTTACAGGGCGATATCTGTCAGCTGCCCTCGGTGTGTTATTGATTCCGAGTGTGTTTTTTTTGGGGCGCAAACTGTTTGATCAACAGGTAGGTGTTCTGTTTGCCTGGCTTGTGGCAGTTAATTATTTCCTGATTCGATACTCTAATGAAACTCGCTCTTATGCGCTTTTGGTGTTTTTAACGGTTGTGTCCTTTTGGCTATTTATACGTTGTGTCAGGCAGTCCGGATTTATTGATTTTTTGGGTTATTTTGTTGTTTCTGCCATGTTGATAAATACCCATTATTTTGGTTGTCTGGCGGTGTTTTCTCAGGCGTGTCTTGCACTCTATATGTTGCTGAAAAAAGACCTTGCCCTCGATATTTTTTATAGGTTTTTGGGCGCAGGTTTTTTTACCGTTTTAACCGTCCTTCCGGGGCTTTCGTATACGGAAATGGCCTTCGGTCGCCAAGACTTCTGGATTCGCCCCCCGGGCGAAACTTTTTTCTTTGTTGTTTTTTCTGAATATTTTGGCAATGCATTTTTGGCATTCATGGCGGCAATAATGTTCATTGCCGGATTCGTGTCGCTGACAGTAAGTGAGCGAAAAAAAGAAGCCTTTCGGCTGCTGGCGTTCTGGTTGATGTTAGGTGTGGTGGTGCCGTATGTATGCTCTGTTTATTTTACGCCTGTGACAACCGTTCGAAATTTTATTGTTTTACTGCCGGTTGTATTGTTGTTGATTGCTTTTGCTATCGAGGGTATCGAAGATAAAGCAGTCAGGATGTTAGTGCTTGTGGTGTTTTTATGCTTTTCTGCAACACCGGTGTTTAAGGGCGGCAGTAAATTTGTGCAGGGGCAGAACCCGGCTTTTAATAGTATGCAAATGCGTGAAATTGTCGAGTCGGCTATCAGTAAAGGTCATGGTGTTCCGGTTTATTCGAGTGATGATATTCAGTTTGGAGTGTATTTCAAGTTGCTAGGGTCCCCTGTGCATGTTGGAGATTTCAAAAAACTTGCGTCCGACCTGAACGCTATGCGGTCGCCGGGAAAATTTTATGTTCTGGAAACAACATATATTCCAAGCCTGGAGTCGGATGAGGTTTTTTTAAAGCAGTTCAACGCTGTACTTATCAGCAAGGAAGAACTGAATGAGGTGCGCTTGTTGGAGTTTCGCTCACTGAAACCATAGGCTCGGAGAGGGGCGTACCTACTCAATAGCGTAGGTACGCCAAAGTGCAATTACGGCACTGCCACTTCCATCGGCTCAAAACTGTCTGCCCGCGCCATCTGCCACATCCGCGAGTAAAACTCGCCGTTCACTTCCCCGGTGAGCAATTCCCCCGGCTTCAAAAACACATGCAGTTGCGAGAACAGTTTGATCTCGGTCGCCGACATGCGTCGTACCAGGTGCTTGGCCGACAGTTGCGAAGGGTGTTCCAGTCCGGCCGCTGCGAGCATTTCCGCCAGGGCCTTCAGCGTATTGCGATGGAAATTGAACACGCGCTGCGCCTTGTCCGGCACGACCAGTGCGCGTTGGCGCAAGGCATCCTGAGTGGCGACGCCGGTCGGGCATTTATTGGTGTGGCAGCTTTGCGACTGGATGCAGCCGATGGCGAACATGAAGCCGCGTGCCGAGTTGGCCCAGTCAGCGCCGATGGCCAGCACGCTGGCGATGTCGAAGGCGCTGACGATCTTGCCGCTGGCGCCGAGTTTGATCTTGTCGCGCAGGTTCAGGCCGACCAGGGTGTTGTGGACGAACAGCAGACCTTCGCGCATCGGCACGCCGATGTGGTCGGTGAATTCCACAGGGGCCGCGCCGGTGCCGCCTTCCTTGCCGTCGACGACGATGAAGTCGGGAAGGATGCCGGTTTCGAGCATGGCTTTGGCGATGCCCATGAACTCCCACGGGTGGCCGAGGCAGAACTTGAAGCCCACCGGTTTGCCGCCGGACAGTTCACGCAGTTGCTGGATGAAATGCATCATTTCGATTGGCGTGGAAAACGCACTGTGGCGTGACGGCGAGACGCAGTCTTCGCCCATCATGATGCCGCGAGTCTCGGCGATTTCCCGGGTGACTTTGTGCTTGGGCAGAATCCCGCCGTGGCCGGGTTTGGCGCCTTGGCTCATCTTGATTTCGATCATCCGCACTTGCGGGTTTTGCGCTTGCGTGGCGAAGCGTTCCGGGTCGAAACGGCCGTCGCTGGTGCGGCAACCGAAGTAGCCGCTGCCCAGTTCCCAGGTCAGGTCGCCGCCGTTTTCGCGGTGATACGGGCTGATGCTGCCTTCACCGGTGTCGTGGGCGAAGTTGCCGAGTTTCGCGCCCTGATTGAGTGCGCGAATCGCGTTGGCGCTGAGCGAGCCGAAGCTCATCGCCGAGATGTTGAACACCGACGCCGAGTACGGTTGAGTGCACTGCGGGCCGCCGACGGTGACGCGGAAACTGCTGGGGTCGCTCAACGGCGCCGGGCGCATCGAGTGGCCGATGAATTCGAAACCCGATTGATACACGTCGATCAGCGTGCCGAACGGTTTGTCGGCGCTTTCATTCTTCGCCCGCGAGTACACCAGCGAACGCTGGGCGCGGGAGAAGGGCAGGGCGTCGCTGTCGGACTCGAGCAGGTATTGGCGAATTTCCGGGCGGATGCCTTCGACCAGGTATCGAATGTTGCCCAGGATCGGGTAATTGCGGCGTACCGCGTGCGGGCTCTGCATCAAGTCGAACAGGCCGACCAGGCTCAATACGCCGGTCACGGCAGTGATCGGCCAAAGCCAGTCGTGTTCGAGGAAAGGCAGGCTGGCGAGAGTGAATATCACGCAGACGGCAAAGAAGGCGTAGCGGCTCAGGAGGGACAGGCTCATACGGGTTCCTTGGTTCGGACTCAATGGATGTGGCCCGCCGCAGATTCTCTGTGGCTGCGGGCTTGCTCGTGAAAGCGCTGCAATCAGGCGTTCTGCGCCTGAAGAACAATCGAAAACAGCTCGGCCCGGGAGGTGATCCCCGGTTTGCTGTACCGGTGTTTCTTATGGGCTTTCACGGTTTATACGGCGATTTCCAGCTTACGGGCGAATTCTTTGCTGGAGCAACCGCTGAGCATCAAACGCCCGACGGCGCGGTGGCAGGTGATGGTGTCAATCGAAAGTGTCACGCCTAGGCCCTTTCCCGCAGGGATCAGGCGGCAGACGGGGTCTGGCGCATCGGCAGTTCGATGCGAAAGGTTGTGCCTACGCCCAACTCGCTGCGCACCGAAATGTCTCCGCCATGCTTTTTCACAATGCCGTAGGACAGGGACAAACCGAGACCAGTCCCCTGGCCGACCGGTTTGGTGGTGAAGAAGGGGTCGAAGATTTTTTGCAGGGTGTCCGGTGCGATACCTGATCCGGTATCGGCCACTTCAACCCAGGCGATGTCGGCCTGCTGCCCGGTGCGCAGGGTGATGATGCCGCGTTCCTGCCCCATGGCCTGAGCCGCGTTGACCACCAGGTTCATGATGACCTGATTGATTTGCGACGGCAGGCACTCGATGTCTGGCAACGGCTGATACTCCTTGATCACGTCGGCCTTGTATTTGAGTTCGCTGGCGACGATGTTCAGGGTCGACTCGATGCCTTGTTGCAGATTGGCCCACTGCCATTGCTGGTTGGAATCGACCCGGGAGAAATCTTTCAGGTCCTTGACGATCTGCCCGACCCGGCCGATACCGTCCTTGGATTCGCGGATCAGCACGGGAATGTCCTCGAGCAGAAAATCCAGTTCGACGTCTTTGCGCAATTGCTCCAGCCGTGCCGCCGATTCGCTGTCCGTGGCGTGCCCGAGCGTCTGGTAGGCGTCGAGCATGGTCAGCAATTGTTTGAAGTAGCCGTCCAGTGTGCCGAGGTTGGAGGTGATGAAGCCGATCGGGTTATTGATTTCATGGGCCACGCCCGCCGCCAGTTGCCCCAGTGAAGCGAGTTTTTCCGATTGCACCAGTTGTCCTTCCAATTGCTTGCGTTCGTCGACTTCTCTCTGCAGTTCTTCGCTGGCCTGCTTGAACTGGGCGGTGCGCTGATCCACCAGATGTTCCAGATTGTGCATATGCAGGGAGGCCCGTTCAGTCATCTGCCATTTGGTGAGCAGGGTGTTGGCCATCTGTTGCACTTCGATGTTGTCGAACGGTTTTTTCAGGATCAGCAATCGATCATGAGCGTGCAGGCGTTCCAGCAGTTCGTCCCAGGAGTAATCCGAATACGCGGTACACACCACCACCTGCAACTGCGGATCCTCTTTCCACAGGTGTTCGATGGTTTTCGCACCGTCCCAGCCATCGGGCATGCGCATATCGACGAAAGCCAGCGCGTAGGGGCGCTGCTCTTGCATGGCCTGAACCAGTTTGCCCAGACCTTCCTCGCCGCCATAGGCCGAATCCAGCTCGAACCGAGGACGCTCGGTTCGGGCCGGGGTGCCGAACAGTGCGGCCTCCATTTCGTCCAGTTCCACCGACTGTGCCGCCGGAGCGAGGATCTTGCGAAAGTCTTCATGAATCGAAGGCATGTCGTCGATCAGTAGAATGCGGCGATTCGAAAGCTCACTCATGCGTTCTCCGTTACGTTGATCAGGGGGATCTGCAGGGTGAATAACGCACCCTTGCCCGGCCCGTCGCTGTGGGCGGTGAGATGGCCGTTCATCTCGATGGCCGCCAGGGCGCAGCTGTGCAGGCCGAACCCGTGGCCTTCCTTGCGGGTGGTGAAACCATGGGCAAAGATGCGCGTCATGTTCTGCGGCTCTATGCCCTCGCCATCGTCCCGGACGCTGATTTCGAGGAAGTTTTCATCCGCGATTCTGACCCCCAGGGTCATGGTGCGTGGGCGGTTGCTGAGGTCCGACATCGCGTATTTGGCATTGCTGATGAGGTTGATCAGGATCAGTAGCAAGCGATGTTTGTCGCCCATCACTTGCGGCACTTCGGCGTATTCCTTGACCACCGTGACGTGATGCCGGGTCAGGGCTCCGGCGTTCATGCGCAGGGCGTCTTCGAGCAGTTCGTTGATGAACAGCGGCTCGGTCATGCTGTTGGCCCCGGCATAGGACTGCTGGGTGGCGACGATGTCCTTGATGTGGTCGACGCTTTTGTTCATCTGGTTCAATTCGTCGACCATTTCCTGCTGTTCCTGAGAGATCGCGCCGACCAGTTGATTGAGGTAACCGGGCAGCAATTTGCCCTTGGCGTCCTCGCTGAGGAAATAACCGAGGTCGTGCGGATGTTCGTTGATCAATTGCATGGCCTTGCCCAATCCCAGTGACTTGCTGGCGCGCAGCTTTCGCGCGATCAGATCGCTAGAGATGTTCACACTGTTGAGCACATTGCCGACGTTGTGCAGCACGTTGGTCGCGATCTCCGCCATACCGGCCTGGCGCGCGGCGTCGAGCAATTCGCTCTGGGCGTTC
Source organism: Pseudomonas sp. NPDC087615 (assembly GCF_044743445.1). Taxonomy (NCBI): domain Bacteria; kingdom Pseudomonadati; phylum Pseudomonadota; class Gammaproteobacteria; order Pseudomonadales; family Pseudomonadaceae; genus Pseudomonas; species Pseudomonas sp. NPDC087615. The sequence goes on from NZ_JBIUWM010000005.1 coordinate 78,031, forward strand.
TTGAGCTCGCGGGTGCGCTCCTCGACCCGGTGCTCCAGCGCATCGTTGGCGGTCTGCAAGGCGCTATTGACCCGATTGATTTCGGCGAAACTGCGGATCAGGCGAACGGCCAGCCATATCAGCGACATCATCAACAGCACGGAAAACAGCAGCAGGTAGAAGTGGTATTTCCTTTCGATGACTTCGACCCGTTGCTGATCCAGGTCAAGCATGGTGGTGATGTTGTCCAGACGTTCGGCCACTGGAATGGCTTCGATGTTTTCGAGCAACTGATTGACCCGTGGTTGCTCGCGCGCAATCAGGGCGATGTGATTGCTCATGATCCTGATCGGGCTTTGAAACTCCGCGGGCAGGCGTTGTGCATTCACTGCCAGTTTGTTCAACCCTAACTCGATGTCGGCAGCTTTGTCGGCGGAGGTGACTTGGGCGAACTCCAGGGCACTGAGTAGCAGGTCGTAGGTATCGGTGGTGATGTTCTGCAACTGCAACTTGTCGAAATCAGGCAGATTGGCCAGTTGCGCCTGGATGTCGTCTTCGGCGGTTGGCAAAAAGGCCAGAGAGTTGCGCAACAGGGCGTTGTGCGACTTGAACTGTTCGACCAGGCTGATTTTTTCCTGCATGGCGTGCAGGAATCCCTCATGGGCGTCGTTCCATTGTGCGGAGTCGTTGCGACCATGCCCGGACTCCAGGGAGTCGAAGCGCTCCCAGAGCCGGGTCATCTCGTTCATTGGCGATACCAGGGGGTCGTAGTTGTGCGAGATCGCCACCCTGGCTTTGAGAATCTCGTTTTCCCACAGAGCGTTCTGCTGTTTGATCTGCCGGACCAGGTCCCTTGACTCGGTGTACGTCATGGTTTGTTCGGAGCTTGACTTGAAATAAAGAAACAGCAGGATCGAGGCCAGCACCACCGCAACCAGTGTGAGCAACAGCAGGCTGGTGTGGCGTGAGATGTTCTTCATGGCTTGCCCTCCCATTGGCCGGTCAGGGTCTTGAGAAACAGGATGATCAGGGTCTTGTCTTCGTCGCTCGGCATGCGCCCCAGTTGGTACTGGAACATCACGTCCACCGCCCGTTCGAGGGTGGGCGCCGAGCCGTCGTGAAAGTACGGCGCGGTCATTGCGACATTGCGCAGGCTCGGCACTTTGAACACGGCACGATCCGCTTCGTCGCCAGTGACATTGAAACGTCCCTGGTCGGCCACTGTCGGGTTGCCGCGATCGGCAATGTAGTCGCCGAACACACCGAATTTCTGGAACATGTTGCCGCCGATGTTCACCCCTTGGTGGCAGGCAATGCAGCCGTATTCCTTGAAGCGCTGGTAGCCGTACTTCTCCTCCAGAGTCAGGATGTCCGTGTTGCCCAGCAGGTATTGATCGAAGCGGGAATTGCGGGTTAGCAAGGTGCGTTCATAGGTGGACAGCGCTTGCTGGATATTGGCCTTGGTCACGCCGCCCGGGTAGGTCGCGGCGAAGTCCCGGCGGTAGTCGGCGTCGTTGGCGATGCGTTCGACGACGGTGCTCCAGTCGTTGCCCATTTCATGGGGGCTGGTAATGACCACGTCGCTTTGTTCCTCGAGCGTCTCGACGCGGCCGTCCCAGAACTGGCGGAAGTTCAGGCTGGCGTTGAACACCGTCGGTGTGTTGACGGCCACCGGTTTGCCGTCGAAACCCAGTGACAAGGCACGATTGTCGGCACCGTTCTTGTCCAATTGGTGGCAACTGGTGCAGGACAGGCTGTTGTTGATCGATAACCGTGGCTCGTGGAATAACCGGCGACCAAGTTCAACGCGCCGGGCATCCTGCGCCGGTGCTGCGGGCAGGGGGATGAGCGGTTCGTCCAGCGGCTCGGCGTGGGCGCCGATACAGAGTCCACAAAGCAGCAACGCCATGGCAGGGGGGTAAAGGCTCATCGGCAATCGTCTCCTTGACTCTCGTGGCCGGTTTCGGGGCGTGGATCAAACTGTCCAGGGCGGTGGGGACGTGGCGGCCAGCAAGTGCGCAAAAGCGTCGGCGGGCAGGGCTTTGCTGAAGTAGTAGCCTTGGCCTTCTTCGCAGTGGTGGGCCTTGAGAAAGGCCAGTTGTTCTGCGGTTTCGATGCCTTCGGCGATGACGTTCAATCCCAGACTTTTTCCCAGGCTGATGATGGCGCTGACGAGGGCGGCATCATTGCTGTCGTTGCTCAGACCGCGAATGAACGATTGATCGATCTTCAGCACATCAATGGGAAACCGGCGCAGGTAGCTCAGGCTTGAATAACCGGTGCCGAAGTCGTCGATGGACAGTCGTGTACCCAGTGCCTGCAGGCGATTGAGTGCGGTCATCGTCGCTTCGACGTTTTGCATCAGTACACCTTCAGTGATTTCCAGCTCCAGCCAGTCGGCGTCCAGCCCGGTCTGCTTGAGCACTTGCTCGACGCCTTCGACGAAGTCGCGCTGGCGAATATCGATGGGCGAGATGTTCACCGACATGCGGATCGGCGGCAGTCCCGCCACTTGCCAGGCCCGAGTCTGACGACAGGCCTCGGCCAGCACCCATTGGGTCAGTGGCACGATCAGTCCGCTGTCCTCGGCCACCGGAATGAAGTCGCAGGGATAGACCCAGCCATGCCCCGGTTTCTGCCAGCGCACCAGCGCCTCGGCACCGACCACTCTGGCGCTGCGCAGGTCGATTTTCGGTTGGTAGTGCAGGACGAACTCTTGCCGTTTCAACGCCCGACGAATGCCCGATTCGATGCTTTGCTGTTCGCGTGCGCGCTGGTTCATCGCGTCGATGAAAAAACCGATGTCGTTGGGGCCGTTTTCCTTGACGTTACGCATCGCGGTTTCGGCCTTCTTGATCAACTCGATGGCATCCAGTCCGTCTTCGGGATAGACGCTGATGCCCAGGCTGGCGGTGACGCTGACGTCATGGCCGGCAATCGTCTGCGGCAGGCGAATGGCCGCGAGTACTTTTTCGGCGATGCCGTGGGTCTGCTGTGGATGGCTGATGTCGGTGAGGATCACCACGAATTCGTCGGAACCGTAGCGAAAGACCGAGTCTGATCCGCGTATGCACAGCAACAGTTGCTGTCCGACGCGTTTGAGCATTTCGTCGCCCGCCGGATGGCCCAACGCATTATTGATGCGCTTGAACCGGTCCAGTCCGAGGAACATCACCACCAGTTGCTTGTCGTGGCGCCGGCAGACGGCCAGGGCTTGGCTCAGGCGATCACCGAGCAAGGTGCTGTTGGGCAAACCGGTGAGGGTGTCGTATTGCAGCAGGCGCGACACCTTCAACAACTCGTGAACCCGCGCCTCGATGGTTCGCTCAAGGCTGAGCATTTTCAGTGCCGCGTCCTGGGCCAGCTGCCATTTCCAGGTCAGGGCATTGGCCATCTGGCGGATTTCCAGGCTGTCGAACGGTTTTTTGAGAATCAGTAACTGGTCGCCGAACTCCAGCCGCTCGGCCATGGCCTCCCAGCTGTAATCGCTATGCGCGGTGCACAAGGCAATTTGCAGGTTCGGATCGGCCTGCCACAGTTGCTCGATGGTTTCCAGACCATCCCATCCCGGCGGCATGCGCATATCGATGAATGCAAGGGCATAAGGGTTGCCATCGGCCAGCGCGCGCAGGACCAAAGCCAAGGCTTCCTGGCCCTGGTAGGCGGAGTCTAGCTGGAAGTTCAGGGGCGGCGACTGACGGGTACCGAACAGCGTCTGTTCGAGGTGATTCAAATCGGCCTCTTCTGGCGCCTTCGGGGCGAGGATCTTGCGGAAGTCGTCGTGAATCGCCGGTGTGTCATCGATGATCAGGATGCGCCGGTTGGATTGCGGGAATGGTGTTTTCATTCCTCATCCTCCTCCGGTGACAGGGCCACCTTGAGTCCGTCCCTCAGCAGTTGGCCTGCCTGCTCGGCGCTGACCGCCTCACTGAAATAGAGCCCCTGTGCGCTGGGCAAGGCGGCTGCGGCGGACGGCGCGGGATGCCGCCCTGGCGTCTGGTGGCCTTCGGCAATGATGCCGATGTCCAGATCCCGGGCGAAATTGACGATCGCCCGCAGTGCGCTGGCACCGGCTGCATCTTGAGTCGCGCTATCGATGACGCTTTGAGCAAGCTTGAGGTGATTGACGCGGTAGGTTTTCAGGTAATCGAACGATGAATATTCGGTGCCGAAATCATCGATGGCGATGGTCACGCCCAGTTCACGCAGGCGTGGCAATACATCGTTGTGGGTCCACTTGGTCTGGGCCAGCGTCGCCTCGGTGACATCGAAGCGCAAATCCCAGGGCGCAAGCTGCCAGCGTGCGGTGGTGCGCAGAACGTCGTAGATCAGTTCGGGGCCGCTCTTGAGTTGCGCCAGAGAGAGCTTGATTGCCATCATCGGCGGTGCCACGCCTTCGTCGCGCCAGATCTGCATCTGGTGGCAGGCGCGATCCAGCACCCAACGCCCCAGAGGAATGATCGCGCCGGTTCTTTCCGCCGCCGGTACGAAGGCGGATGCCGGCAGCAGACCGCGCCGCGGATGCTGCCAGAGGATTTGCGCCTCCATGCCCAGAATCCTGTCGTTGTGCAGATCCATCTCCGGCGCGTAATGCAGTCTCAGCTCATCGCCCTCGAGCGCGGTCATCAACTCGCTGACGATGGTCATGCGTTCGGCGACTTCCCGAGAGATCTCCTCCGAGTGGAAGTGATACTGGTTGCGCCCCATTTCCTTGGCGCGGTACAGCGCCATGTCGGCCTGTCCCAGCAGGCTGTCAGCGTCGAGGCTGGTCGCGCTGTAACTGCTGATGCCGATACTGACCGAAATATGCAGCGCATTACCGGCCAGGGTGTAGGGCGCCATCAGTGCGTCGCGGATATGGGTCGCCAGCGCGGCCGATTGGGTCGGGTCGCTGACGTCCAGTTGCAGGATCGCGAACTCGTCGCCGCCCAGGCGCGCCACCACATCGTTTTCTCGCACGCGAGCCTTGATGCGTTGGGCGACTTCCTGCAACAGCAGGTCGCCGACCGGGTGCCCCAGGGTGTCATTGATTCGCTTGAAGTGATCCAGGTCGAGGTAAAACACCGCGAACGGCATGGCGTCACGACGCGCGGCCGCAAACGCCTGGTGCAGGCGCTCAATCAATGTGGCGCGGTTGGCCAGCCCCGTCAGGCTGTCGGAACGGGCCATTAACGCCAGTTTCTCCTCGACCAGACGACGTTCGGTGATGTCCAGAATGATGCCTTCGACTTCCTGCAGCCGCCCGTCATGATCGCGCACCGGTATATAGCGGTTTTCCACCCAGCGCCAAGTGCCCTGGCCGGTGCGCAGGCGAAATTCGATCGAAGCGCCCGACGCATGCCGATCCAGCACCCTGGCCATGGCCGTATCGACGTTCGCCTGGTCGTCCGGGTGAATCAGCTCCTGAGCCCAGTTCGACGAGCGCACCAGATCCGCGGCGACATGACCATAGCGAGTGATGTTGTGGGAGATGTACATCAGTGCAAACGAGGGGTCGCCGCGCAGCCGATAAAGGATGGTCGGGCTGTTCTGCACGATGATATTGGCGTCGGACAATTCCCGGGTGCGTTCCTGAACCGCTTGCTCCAGCTCATGGAGCTTCAGTGCGGCGTCTTCGGTCATTTGCCATTTGACCGTAAGGGCGCTGGCCATCTGGCGGATCTCGATTGCGTCGAAGGGCTTTTTCAGAATCAGCAAACGGTCGTTCAGCGCCAGACGCCGGTCGATGTCTTCCCACGAATAGTCGGAATAGGCTGTGCACAGCGCGACCTGCAACTTGGGATCGACTTGCCACAGCCGTTCGATGGTTTCCAGCCCGTCCCATCCCGGTGGCATGCGCATGTCAATGAAGGCCATGGCATAGGGGCGATCATCGGCCAGCGCAGCTTCGAGTTTATCGAGTGCTTCCCGGCCCTGAAATGCCGAGTCAAGTTCGAAGTGCTGTGCCTGTGTTGCAGTCGGGGTGCCGAACAATAGACTCTCGGTCTCGCCGAGGCCGTCGTCCTCGGGGGTGGCAGGGCAGAGAATCTTGGCGAAATCGCCATGAATCGCCGGGGTGTCGTCGACGATGAGCACGCGGCGATTGATGTATAGGGGGGGCGCCGTCATACCGCGCGGTCCACGGGTTCACATGCTGTTGTCATCGGGAGCATCCTTTCCCTCACTACATGCCTGTTCGAAGGCCGATGGAGTCCGCCTGCGAGTTGAGCATAGTCGCGCCCTTGGCACTTCGCCTGTGCACTCGGGCTGAAGATTTGCGTGAACGCTGCAGAAAATCATCTAGCCTTCAGTCAGGCACAGGCAAGCGAGGCGGTAGGCCAGTGCGTCGTTTACGTTCACTGTTTTGCTTGAGGTCACGCCATGGAAGAGCAATCCGCCCCGACTCTGCCTCACCGCCCCACAGTGCTGCTGGTCGATGACGAGGAGTCGATCCTCAACAGCTTGCGCCGCCTGTTGCGGGGCCAACCCTACGATGTCCTGCTGGCCACGAGCGGCGCCCAGGCACTGGAGATGCTGGAACAGCAGGCAGTGGACCTGGTCATGAGCGATGCTCGTATGCCCAATATGGACGGCGCCTCGTTGCTGGCTCATGTTCGCCAACGTCATCCGGCGACCGTGCGCATCATGCTCACGGGCTACGCCGACCCGTCCGCGATCATAAAGGCGATCAATGACGGGCAGATTCATCGTTACATCAGCAAACCGTGGAATGACGAAGAGTTGCTGCTGATCCTGCGTCAGTCCCTGGAGCATCAGCACTCCGAGCGAGAACGTCAGCGCCTGGAACAGTTGGCCCGGGTGCAAAACGATCAGCTCAAACTACTCAACAGCACCCTGGAAAAACATGTCGCGGCGCGCACCGCCGAGCTGCAACAAACCGCCGACATGCTTGATCTGGCTTACGAAGAACTCAAGCGCAGCTATGTCACCGGCACCGAAGTGTTCTCGTTGCTGGCCAATCTGCGCTTGCCCCCGGCCAAACAGACCAACCGGCAAATCATCGAACTGGTGCGCAGCTACTGCAAACAACATGACCTGGACGAAGCCACCAGCCGTGACCTGACCATGGCGGCGGCGCTCTACAATGTCGGCAAACTGAGCTGGACCGACGGCATGATGATTACGCCTTCGGATTTGCTGCGTCATACCGATCAAGAGCGCTATCGCGGGTATCCGAAGCAGAGCGAGTCATTGCTGATGACGCTGGACCCGATGAAAGATGCCGCACGCTTGATCCTGCATCACCAGGAGCGATGGGACGGCAGCGGCTTTCCCGACCGCCTCAAGGGCGAGGCAATTCCCTTCGGCTCGCGGTTACTGAAACTGGCGGTGGACTTCGTCGAGTTGCAACGCGGCCTGATTCTTGAGCGGCAGATGAACAGCGACGAAGCGTTGCTGTACCTGCGCCAGTACGCCGCACGCCTGTACGATCCGGAACTGGTCGAAGATTTCATTCAAGTGTGTGCGGCCTTCCTCAGCGATGTCACGCTGGCCGATCCGACGGTCAAGGTATTGACCACGCGGGATCTGGCGCCGGGGATGATTCTGGCGCGCAATCTCAACGCTGATAACGGCATGTTGCTGCTCAATGCCGGCAAAACCCTCAGCGGCCTGTTGGTGGAAAAGCTGATTGCTTTCGAAGCCATGGAAGGCGGCAAATACAAGATTTTCGTTAAAGTGCCTGAGGAGGTCGACGAGCAACTCAAGGCTCAGGGTTAGCGATCTGTAAGGTGACGTCCTTGGGCAGGCATGGGATCCTTGCGGTTTTTTCAGGCCGGTGGCTGACCCATGACCTCTGCATCCGTTGTCTCCCCACGCATCATTCGTATCGCCGCCGCGCTGCTGCTCGGCGCTGACGGTCGCACCCTGCTGGTACGCAAGCGCGGTACCACGGCGTTCATGCAACCGGGCGGCAAGATCGAGCCCCACGAACGGCCGCTGCATGCACTGGCCCGTGAACTGGAGGAAGAGTTGGGATTGCGCATCGACCCGGCGCAGGCGACATTCCTCGGCCAGTTCTGCGCACCCGCCGCCAACGAGCCAGGGTTTGTCGTACAGGCTGAAATCTTTCAACTGACCATCGACACCGAAGTCACCCCTGCCGCCGAAATCGAAGAGGTGGTCTGGATCGACCCGGCCACCGACGGCGATGCTGAACTGGCGCCATTGACACGCGACCTGATCCTGCCGTTTTATCGGGCCTCGCTCACCGCCATCGCCTGATCATCCACGCAAAGGACTTTGCCATGATCCCGCTTCAAGACCTGCTGATTTTCGCCGCCGCCGCGTTGCTGATGGTACTGACGCCGGGGCCGAACATGATCTACCTGATCTCGCGTTCGATCTGCCAGGGGCGCAAGGCCGGTGTGACCTCGTTGCTGGGCGTGGTGGCCGGTTTTTTTGTGCACATGTTTGCAGCGGCCGCCGGTTTGACGGCGGTGTTTCTCGCGGTGCCGATGGCTTATGAGGTGTTGAAGTGGGCTGGCGCGCTGTATCTGCTGTGGCTGGCCTGGCAAGCGGTGAAACCCGGCGCACGTTCACCTTTCCAGGCGCAGCAACTGCCACCGGACTCATCGCGAAAACTGATCACCATGGGCTTTCTCACCAGCGCCCTGAACCCGAAAATTGCGGTGTTCTACCTCTCGGTATTTCCGCAATTCATCACGCCTGAACATGGCTCGGTATTCACCCAGAGCATCATTCTTGGCCTGACCCAAATCAGCGTCAGTTTTTCCGTCAATCTGTTGATCGCACTGTTCGCGGCGGGCATCGCATCGTGGTTCGTACGTAACCCGACGTGGCTGGCGGTGCAGCGTTACTTCATGGGCCTGGTACTCGGTGGTCTGGCCGTGCGGTTGATGCTTGAACAACGGCGAGGGGCTTGAGATGTGGATCGAACGGCTGGACGCCAGCCATGCCCTGGCCTATCGCGAGCTGATGCTCCAGGCCTATGACCGCCATCCGCAAGCCTTCACCTCCAGCGTGCGCGAACGGGCAGTGATGCCGTTGAGCTGGTGGGAAGCGCGGCTGACCAGCAAGCTCGATGTGGTGCTCGGTGCGTTCGAGGACGGCGTATTGGCGGGCATCGTCGGTCTGGCGTTCGAGCCTCGTGAGAAGGCCCGACACAAGGCCACGTTATTCGGCATGTACGTGTCGGCGGATTTTCGTCAGCACGGCTTGGGTTATGAACTGGTGCAAGCCGCGCTGAGCGAAGGCCAAAACCATCCCGAGCTGAAACTCATCCAGCTCACCGTCACCGCTGGCAACGATGCGGCGTTCAAGCTGTATCAACGCTGCGGCTTTATCCAGTTCGGCCTCGAACCGTTGGCCGTGCGGGTCGGTGAAGACTATTTCGACAAGATCCACATGTGGCGTGAACTCTGACCCACCATTGTTTCGCCCTGTAGGAGCGAGGCCTGCTCGCGATAGCGGTGTATCAGTCACCTGGACGCTGACTGAAAGATCGCTATCGCGAGCAGGCTCGTTCCCACAGGAGTTTGTGTTTCAGGCGCGGGGATCGAGGTTATCCAGCGCGCGGTTTACCGTCAGTTCGCCGAGCATCACCACCTGTTGAATACCGAGCAGGGTGTTGCGATGCGGCGTGTCGAGCAGGCCGGCGAAATCACTGAGCATCACGCTCGCCGAGGCGAGGGATTCACAGGCGTGGGCGAGCAGGGTTTCGTTGGCGGTGTCGGGGCTGACGTGGAATAAGGTGCTGGGGAGGCGATGCGGGGCGGGCGTTACCTTGAACATGGCGAATCTCCTTGTACCGGATGAAACCTCCAATACTTGTCGCTAAACAAGTAAGGGTGGCAGCTGCACGCAGGTTAGCGAACCGGGGGTACAAGAGCCCGGCAGGCCCGAAGGCCTCCCACGCACAGCTGCCATAACATTAGTTGCAGAAAGAACACCTGCAAAAAAAACTGGATCGCTGTCGCTTTTGTACCGTTCGAGTCGCTAAACCCGATCGCTGAATGTGTCAGCGACCGACAAACGATAGAGACCCGGCCCAAGGCGCACAAGCCGGCGGATTCTGGCGTAGCTGTAGGCCGTGACGCAAGGTTGCGTAGCCTGAGTCCATGTCTGGACATGTCAGTTAAACAGCACTGTTTAGTCTGCCCAAAACTCTGAAAACACCCGGATCACTGTGGGAGCGGGCTTGCTCGCGAATACGGTCGGTCAGATAAGGATTGCTCAACGGACAAACCGCTTTCGCGAGCAAGCCTGGAGGGTGTGGTGGTGATCAACGCACCGCGCTAACACCATCCAGCGTCGAAAACGAAGTGTCCTTGGCCGTCAGCAGAAAGTCGCGCATGTACGGCGCATCGAGCATATCGGCGCGAATCCCGGCGTACAGCGTGGCAAACAAGCCTTTCTCCCCCAGCCGTTTGCCCTTCACGTAACCGCGTGAGCTGTATTCATGCAGCGCCCAGTGCGGCATGCCGCAGACGCCACGGCCGCTGGCGACCAGTTGCATCATCATCACTGTCAGTTCCGAGGTGCGTACCTGCGCCGGCTCGATGTCGGCGGGTTCGAGGAAGCGGGTGAAGATGTCCAGGCGGTCGCGTTCCACCGGGTAGGTGATCAGCGTTTCGGTCAGCAAGTCTTCGGGGACGATGTAGGGTTTGTTCGCCAACGGGTGCTGATTGGCCACCGCTAACATGGCTTCGTAGGTGAACAGCGGCACGTAGGTGATGCCGGCGATGTCCAGCGGATCAGAGGTCACTACCAGATCCAGATCACCCCGGGCCAGGGCCGGCAGCGGGGCGAAGGAGAAGCCCGAGGCGAGGTCGAGTTCGACTTCCGGCCAGGCGTCGCGGAACTGGTCGATGGTCGGCATCAGCCACTGAAAGCAGCTATGGCATTCGATGGCCATGTGCAGGCGCCCGGCGGTGCCGCCGGCCAGTCGGGCGATGTCGCGTTCGGCGGCGCGCAGCAGAGGCAGGGTGGCGTCGGCCAGTTGCAGCAGGCGCAGACCGGCGCTGGTGAAACGCACCGGTTTGGTCTTGCGCACGAACAATTGCATGCCCATACGCTCCTCCAGCTCCTTGAACTGGTGGGACAGCGCCGATTGGGTCAGGTGCAAACGGTCGGCGGCATCGACCAGGCTGTCCGCCTCGCGCAATGCGTGCAGGGTTTTGAGGTGACGGATTTCAAGCACCGGCTGGCTCCATGAGGAAAACTTGTGATCAACACGAAAAGGTTGAGTTTGTCTCATGTTGGCTTGGCTGTCGACAATGGCGCCATCTTTTACTCATGGAGCACATTCGACATGGCCGTGGCCCACACCCTTGGTTTTCCGCGCATTGGCGCCGACCGCGAACTGAAAAAAGCCCTCGAAGCCTACTGGAAAGGCGATCTCGATCAGGCCGCGCTGAACCAGGTTGGCCGTGATTTGCGCGCCACTCACTGGCAGTTGCAGAAAGCGGCCGGCATCGACTTGCTGCCGGTCGGCGACTTCGCCTGGTACGACCAGGTGCTGACTCACTCGCTGACCTTCGGCGTGATCCCCGAGCGTTTCGACGGTGTGCGCGATGAGCACGGCCAGCCGAGCCTCGACACCCTGTTCGCCATGGCCCGTGGCGCTACCTCGAACTGCTGCGGTAGTGACCACGGCCAAACCCGATATGCCCAAGAGCTGACCAAGTGGTTCGACACCAATTATCACTACCTCGTCCCGGAATTCAGCGCTGATCAACAGTTCAAGCTGAGTTGGGAGCAGTTGTTCGATGAAGTCGAAGAGGCCCAGGCGTTGGGCCACAACGTCAAACCGGTGATCATCGGCCCGTTGACGTTTCTGTGGCTGGGCAAGGCCAAAGGCAACGATTTCGACAAGCTCGATTTGCTGGAGCGTCTGCTGCCGGTCTACAACCAGATCCTCGTGCGCCTTGCCGAGCAAGGCGTGGAATGGGTGCAGATCGACGAGCCGATCCTCACCCTCGACCTGCCGCAAGCGTGGAAGAGCGCCTTCGAACGCGCCTATCACATCCTTCAGTATTCGCCGTTGAAAAAACTCGTGGCGACTTACTTCAGTGGCCTGCAAGACAACCTTGGTCTGGCTGTCGGCCTGCCGGTACAAGGGCTGCACATTGATGCGGTGCGTGCGCCGGAGCAACTCGGTCAAGTGCTGGATCGCCTGCCGACCTACAAGATTCTTTCGGTGGGCCTGGTCAATGGGCGCAACGTCTGGCGCTGTGAACTGGAGCAGGCGCTGGCGCAATTGCAACCGGCGCAGGAGCGTTTCGGCGACAACCTGTGGGTCAGCAGTTCCTGCTCGTTGCTGCACAGCCCGGTGGATGTCGAGCGTGAAGACAAGCTCGATCCGGAACTCAAGAACTGGCTGGCATTTGCCGTGCAGAAGTGCAGCGAAATCTCCGTGCTGCGCGATGCCTTGAACGACCCGCAAGCGCCCAAGGTACAAACCGCACTGGCCCAAAGCCGGGCGATTCAGGCAAGCCGGGCGCAGTCACCGCGCATTCACAAAACCCAGGTGCAGGCGCGGATCAACGCGATCAATGCCAGCGACAGCCAGCGTCATTCGCCGTTTGCCAAACGCATCGGCAAGCAACAGGCGCGCCTGCAATTGCCAACGTTCCCGACCACCACCATCGGCTCGTTCCCGCAGACCGCTTCGATTCGTCTGGCGCGTCAGGCCTTCAAGCAGGGCAAGCTGTCGGCCAACGATTACCACGACGCCATGCGCAGCGAAATTCGCCACGCCGTGCAGGTGCAGGAACGCCTGGGGCTGGATGTGCTGGTACACGGCGAGGCCGAGCGCAACGACATGGTCGAGTACTTCGCCGAGCAACTCGACGGTTACCTGTTCACCCGTTTCGGCTGGGTGCAGAGCTACGGTTCGCGCTGTGTGAAACCGGCAGTGATTTACGGCGACCTGAGCCGGCCGCACGCCATGACGGTGGACTGGATCAGCTACGCGCAAAGCCTCACCGACAAAGTCATGAAAGGCATGCTGACCGGTCCCGTGACCATGCTGATGTGGTCGTTCCCCCGCGAAGACGTGTCGCGCAAAGTCCAGGCGCAGCAATTGGCGTTGGCTCTGCGTGATGAAGTGGTGGATCTGGAAAACGCCGGGATCAAGATTGTGCAGATCGACGAAGCGGCGTTCCGCGAAGGCCTGCCGTTACGCCGCGCGCAATGGCAGGAATACCTCGACTGGGCGGTTGAGGCGTTCCGCTTGACGGCTTCGGGCGTCAAGGACGAAACGCAGATCCACACCCACATGTGCTACAGCGAATTCAATGACGTGATCAAAGCGATTGCCGACATGGACGCCGACGTCATCACCCTCGAGACCTCGCGCTCGGACATGGAACTGCTCGAAGCCTTCGAGGCGTTTGATTACCCCAATGACATTGGCCCGGGTGTCTACGACATCCACTCGCCACGGGTGCCGGACACCGCCGAGATGGTCAAGTTGATGAGCAAAGCGGTGCAGCGGATTCCGGCCGAACGGTTGTGGGTCAACCCCGATTGCGGCTTGAAGACCCGGGCGTGGCCGGAAACCGAAGCGGCGCTGGTGAACATGGTGGCCGCCGCGCGGCAGTTGCGCGCCCGGTTGGCGTAAGCGCTCGGGGTGATCGAAAGCCTGCGTGGCGAGAGAGTCGATCTCTCGCCACAGGCATCCCTTGCCGCCGCGTCAGTTAACGTCTGGCAGCATCAAAAAGTAATCGAGGATGGTCGATCCCCTGCCAATCTGCCCGGCAGGCAGGTCGGGGTTTTCGGCGCGGGTGACAAAGCGGTGTTCGGGCAGTTTCAAATGCGCTTTTTCGAAATCCCTGAACGGCACGCTCGGCCTTCGATAGTGAAAGTGGGCGTACCAAAGCAATTGTGCAGGGTCCAGCGATATGTCCCAGATCTCGTACTCCTGCATATGATCAGGTTTGTTCGGGGTTTTGGTGAGGTTCTGCAGGGGGCTGACCCTGCGGATCTCCACGACGTCGTGATCGATAAGATCCTGCAACATGCCATCGGTAGGCTGTTGGCTGGTCAATGATCGCTGGGTGCGTATGGATCGGCCGGTGACAATCAATTCGTCGGCCTTATTACGCAGTTGCTCAATGATCGGGTGCTGTGCCGACTTGGCCTGAATCAGGTTGGCCCGTTGATTCAGCTCGGCGGCCTGACTGACCATCATGTGTTCCAGATCAACGGGGAGCATGCCCAGATCGGCATTGCTTTCAACCGTGGCCCGGTAGGCTGTCTGGGCGTCCAGACGCCGTTGCGCATCGCTTACAAGGAGGGCGAGCGCCACCTGTGGCGGTGTGGGGGGCGCAATGTTTTGCGGGTTCGTCAGACGGATTTTGCCGTCGGCGCCTTGTTCCCAGATTTCCTTGTATCCCCCGCGCCCGGTGAACACGTACTGGCGCGCCTGGGTCTGCGGATGCCATTGCTCAACGCCGTACAACACCTGATTGTCGGCAGTGGTGAAGACCCGCTGCACTGCCTGCCCTGTGCGCCTTGGCGCAGGCGGATCAATGATGCCCCGGCGGGCACGGTCGCCCAAACGTTCGATCCCGCTCAACAACGGTTCAACCACATCCAGATGGAAGTGTTGCGGATAGTTGGTGGTCCAGATCGTCATTTCGAGGCGAAACCGGGAGTACAGGTTGAGGCAATTTTGCAGAATCCGGCTGCGTTCGGCCGGTGACGCAATGATGTTCGGAAGGTTGTGCTGCGTGTACAAAGCCAGGTCAACATCGTCGCGAAGTTCGCGTGCCTGGGATAACAGGTAGAACCACGACAAATCATCCGTGCCGCCATAGTTCTTGACCATTTCCAGCCGATGGGAGGTTTTCAGATACAGCAGGTTGGCATCGCTGTGGTTGGTATTGAGCTCCTCGACCAGGTGGATCATGTGTTGTTTGTCCGCTCTGACGCGGATGCGGTCATACCAGAGGTTGACATGCCCCCTGAGCGCCTCCATCTGCTCCAGCAATTGCACCATCTGTACACGCAACGTGCGGGTTTCTTCGAGCATCATCAACCGTTGGTGAAGCGTGTCGGGCAGTAGATCGTCCATCGCATCACTCAGCACTTTGATTCTTTCTGACAAGGCTTTGGCTCTGTATGAAAGGTGCAACGCGCGGCGCCTGTGCCGGTCAGTGATCAACCATGCGGTCTTGCTCTGCATTTCGATCAAGGTCCGTTGCTTGTTGCCATGGGTCAGTGGCATCAGCTCAACCAGTGTCTGATAGCGTTTGCTCGCCAATTGGATATCGCCGACACAGGCGGCTTCGACAGCCGGTTGCAGGACCGCTCGATCCGCCACCGAGGCGCTAGCGTATTTGTTGATCAAGGCATCGCTGATCGCTCCCCGGGCCTGGAGTTGGTCGGCCAGGTCGTCAACCGCCAGAGTCAATTGATGATGGCGGCGAAACGTACGGCTGGCCCACCATTGCGGCAGTCGTTGTCGAATGGGGTCTGGCCAGAGCGGATCAAGCGCATCGGCCAGATGTCCGATGACGTTGCCGCCGCCGAGCACGCCGCCTTCCAGGGTGGTGCCATACACGCCGAACCAGGTATCCCACTGGCCGGTTTCGTCCAGGGCGATGGGTTGTTTGTAGGTTTTTTGCGAGGTGCCACGCAATCGCCAATTGCGTGAATCGGTGCTGGGCTGAACTTCATAAATCCGCCCCTGACGTACGATGAAGTCACCGTCGGCGTGGCGGTAAACGCCGCGATAAAGGCCGCTGGTTCCCGGCTCCAGCCCGGCCAGGGAAATCGGACGTTGATACTCGTAGCCGGCAAAACGCGCGATCAAGTGGCGGGCCTGACGCCGCGAAGACCTGTGCATCGCCGCCGCCGAGGTCGCCAGTGCTCGGGCCTGGCGTGCCCGCACCAATGAGCGAACCCCGCGCGAGACTCCCGAAAACACCACTTCACCGGGTAACAGGTCCATGGCAGCGTCAATCAATGACACCAGTACCGACTCGATTTCCGCCAAGCCGTCACCCACGTCTGCGCGCAAAAAAGCCGCCACGGCCTGATTCGCCGCCGTCCAGGCATCGTAGAGCGCCAGAGCGCTGCCGATGAAAGGCAACATGCCCAAGGCCATTTTGATGTAGTTGAATGCTCGCGGCCCTTTCAGGGCATAACGCTCCATGTACAACGCATCGTTGGAGCGAGAGGTCGAACGATGCGCTTCGATCAATCGGCCCATGTGCGCATCGAGCAGATGGGCAGCAAACGAAGTCGTGGCCGGCCAGCGCACGCCGACGCCGATGATGGCGTCAAAACGCTTGAGCACGGCCTGCGCAATCCGGCCTTCATGTGCCCGCACGGTGCCTTGCAATGCCCGGCCGGCCAGATAAGAGGTCCACTTGTCTGTCTGACACAGCGTGTACAGGCCCAGGCGGGCGGCTTCCAGGTTGTCGTAACGGCGCAGAAATCGTTCATCGGGGCTGTCGGGCAGATACAGCAAGGTCGTGCCGCTGACTTGCTCTTCAATGAAGGTCACCCCGGACAATGTGGCGGGGCCCTCGTTGTGCGTGTCCTTGCCACCCGCGCTCAGATAGGCCGGGCGGATCACCACACGTTTGTTATCGGCATGCCAGGCTTCAGCGGTGTGGGCGTCGATGGCAATGTTCAGAATCTGCAACTCGTCCAGGCTGATCTGCTTTTGCAGATGGGCGAATTCACCTTGCAGTTTGAGCATGATCTGCCAGGGCTCGATCAGGCATTCGCGGCGATGTTCGCGGACATAAGCGGACTCATCCACCGACCCTGTGAAGGTATCGCGAATGAGTTTTTCGTAGGCGTTGGGCAGATCCAGTTCCGGAATGACACGTTTGAGGTACGCAAAGGTAATGCCGTCCTCCAGCGTCTGGCGTTCGGTGGCATCGGTGGAGGTGACTTCGGTCTGGACGAAATTCAAACGCAACGAAAGCGGTTCGAGTTGCATGGACGGGGTGTTGTCGATGTTGAGCTGAGCAAACTCCACCAGGGTCATTTTGCTGCGGGCGGTACTGGGCACCATCACCAGTTCATAACCGGAATGTCCCGGGGCGGGCTTGAAGCGTTTTTCGTATTTCACAGACTCGGGCAGGTCGAGCGTCACCTCGAAATCGCCCTTGATCGAAAAATCATCGCCCAGTCGCTTCAGCAAATGTTTGCGGGTGAATTCGTCTCGCGATTCCAGCGCCAGCGCCAGTTGTTTATGGCTGCGGTGCATCGCCGAAATAAAGCGCTGGATCAGGTCCTTGAGTGCGCCTCGGTCTGTCTCGGACAGGTGCTTGAGCCAGCCTGGCAGACGGGTGGCGAGCGTGTCGCTGCGATCCTGCTCCAGCACATGAGCGAAGGTCAGGTTGCGCGCGGCGTTGACCGGCACCTGCAAGGCGGCGAGGGTGCGTTTACGCAGGATTTCCAGCTTGTCGGCGTGTTCGCTGCGGCCACGCAGTGCGGTGGCGTTCGACTCGAACTCGCTGATCTGCGCATCAAGGCTCAAGTGCAGGGGATCGGTGTCGATCCGGTTCAACAGCAGTGCCAGTTCGGGGTCCTTTTCCTGGATCTTGAAGACCTCGCGTTCCAGTTCGCGGCGATTGGCAAAGCGTTGCAAGCCGCCGCCACTGCCGGGCCAGTAAAGCAACACACTGCCTGTCGAGTCTGCGTCGAGAAGCGCGGCTTGCCGCATCACAACAAGCGGGCCCTTGAGTGTTTCGGTCTGAGTGGTGGCGGTCTGGTCAGACGTTTCAGTCATTGTCAGGGTCAGGCTGGCAACCGTGAGATCAGCATCGCGTTCGGCTGCGAGGGGCGTGTCCAGAATCGCCTTGAGCAGATTGTGCTCAGCGCTATCGAGCTGACCCAGTGCCAATTGCACTGTTGCCTCGGCGTGCAAGCCGTCCTTGTGCGCCTGATGAATCTGATTGAACGCTGTATTGAACGTGCTCAGGTCCTGTGGTCGCGCTCGATACAGCAGGGCCGTCGCGGCCGTGTCGCAGGTTTTTTCTGCTGCTTCCAGGGCTTTGAGTGCGTCTTTGCACTCTTGCTGACGATGTCCCGTGCCGTCGGTTTCCAGCAATGCATCGAGTGCGTCGCGCGCTCGTTTCAGCGCCGCATGTCGCACCGACAACGGGATTGCTGCACGCAGGCTGCCGAACAGCGACTGTTCGTCGGTTTCGATATCGAGTTGTGCAGGTACCGGGTTTGGCGGCAACGCCACGATGATCGCTTTGCGGCGTTGGCTATCGAGCAGGTCTGCCTGAACAAGCGATTGCGCGCCATGCGCCATCAGCCCGGGCTTGCCGTGGTTGGCGTTGCGTAACGCGCTGATCTGAGCCTGTTGGCGATCGGCAAACAGGTCGCTTGAGCCGGTAATCATTGGGTCGGTGGCGGCGCTGTAGACAAAGCGCAGGTCCTTGGTCGGCAAACCGGTCGGGACAAGCGCCTGGCCGGTCAGCCAGTCTTCCAGGACTTGGCGTGTGCTGAACGCCTGGATGGCAACAGGGCGGGAGGGCAGATACAGCAAAGGACTGGCTTTGGCCGGATCGCCCACGCTGATGACCCACGCGCCTTTGAGTTTGACTTTGCTGTTATTGCTCAGCAGCAGCGCCAGTTGTTCCGTGTGGATGGGCTGACCGTCCAGTGTCAGTACCCCGGTGCGGGTATCGATGATCTGTTGCAACGGTTTGAGTTGTTCTGCGGTCAGGGTCCTGCGGGCGAATGCCACCTGGGCTGTGGCTTCGAAGTGATCACGGTAAAGCTGGATTGCCCGTTCGCGTTGAGTCACCGGGGTGCCGCGCGCGCGCGCGTCCCAAAAACTCAACCAACGAGCCTGGTGCGCCTGTTCGGTGCTCATGGCCTTGAGCAGTTCGAGCATTTGCAGCGGCTTCAAGGTGGCCAGCGGATGAGCCACAGGCACGCCGGTCACCCGGCTGTGCAGATCGACCGTCGCCTCCAGCGTCGGGTGTTGCAAGACAAAAGCACAGGCATCGGTGAGGCAGACAAAACGTTCTGGCTGGGTATCCGTGGCGGTCGAGCGCAGGCCGGCGTGCTCGCCATCAAGATTCAGTTGTTGGCGCAACAGTTCATTGATCGAGTCGCGCAGTGCAGGCGTCGCGGCAACCAATTCGCGCAAGCCTTGGCTGCTTTCGCGCCAGCGGGCCGTGGCCTGCTGCAACAGGCTGTCATCAAGATGTTTGGGCAGTGGGGCGGCGGGGGGCAGCGCCAGCGGTGGCGGGTAAGGCAGATCGGGGAAAAGGCTATCGGGCATGGCGGCATATCTCGCAATGGGAGCGGCGGTTCCACTCCTTGAGCAAGCCATTTAAGAGGGATCGCGAAGCACCATGGCGGTAGATAGTTATGGCATTGACGACCGCTCGGCACTCTTCATCAAACTGTCATCGAACTGTGGCAGCGCGCTTGTACAAACTTCATCAGACTCGCGCTCTACTGGGGTTCTGCGTTTCGGTGTTTTTCATGTACAAGGTTTTTCTATCAGTCGCGGCCATGTTGGCCGCGCTTTTGTTCGGTTTGCCGGCATCTGCGGCGTCGCGTTGCGATGTGAATGTGCCGACCGAGCGGGTTGATCTGGCGCAGGTAAGCCTTGCTTACCAGAGCATCGGTCGTGCCTCCGACCCGGCGCTGTTGCTGGTGATGGGCCTGGGCGGGCAATTGATTCATTGGCCGGATGAGGTGGTGGTGGCGCTGTGTCAGCAGGGCTTTCGAGTGATCCGCTATGACAATCGCGATGTCGGCTTGTCGACCTGGCGGCAGGCACCAGCGGAGGCCAACCTGACCTTTGAAGTGCTGCGTTACAAACTCGGTCTGCCGGTGTCGGCGCCTTACAGCCTGACCGACATGGCCGAGGATTCACTGGGTTTGATGGATGCGCTGCACATCGAGCAATTCCATGTGCTGGGCGCGAGCATGGGCGGGATGATCGCCCAGCACATCGCCGCCATGGCGCCGCAGCGGGTGGAAAGCCTGACGCTGATCATGACCAGCTCCGGCGCTGAAGGTTTGCCGGCGCCGAGTGCAGCATTGGTGCAACTATTGTCGCGGCGCAGCGCACCGAACCGTGAAGTGGCATTGGAACAACAGGCGGATTTGCTGGCGGCGCTGGGCAGCCCTTCGGTCACCGATGATCGGCAGGCGTTGTTGCATCAGGCGGCGGTGTCCTATGACCGGGCGTTCAATCCCGAAGGCGTGAAGCGGCAGATCATGGCGATCCTGGCCGAGCCGAGCCGGGTGGCGCTGCTCAATCAACTGCGCGTGCCAACGCTGGTGGTGCATGGCACGGCTGATCCGTTGTTGCCGGTGATGCACGGCGTGCACCTGGCGGCGCATATTCGTGGCAGTCAGTTGAAACTGATTCCGGGATTGGCCCACCGGTTTCAGGAGGCGTTCAAGGCGCCATTGCTGGCGGCGGTGTTGCCGTATTTGCAGGCGCATCGTGAGGACGCGTCGCATTGGGCGCAGATCGAACCGGTGGCGGCGGGGAATCTGTTGTAGCTGAGGTTTCGCGGGGACTCCTCCGGGAGCAAGCTCCCTCCCAAAGGGGAACGCATTGCCAATGTGGGAGGGGGCTTGCTCCCGAAAGGGCCAGCACTGTCGCCGCAAGACCGGACAGGTGTATCGTCTGGGTTTTGCGGCGTGAGGTGGCTCATGAATTCCACTCTGAAAATCGATTTTGTCAGCGACGTGTCCTGCCCATGGTGCGTCGTCGGTCTGTATGGCTTGTTGCAGGCGCTTGAAATCCTGCGCAACGAAGTGCAGGCAGAGATTCATTTCCAGCCGTTCGAGCTGAATCCGAAAATGGGCCCCGGCGGGCAGAACATCGCCGAGCATATCCAGGAAAAATACGGTTCGACCCCGGAGCAGTCGCAGAAAAATCGCGAAGCCATCCGTGCCCGTGGCGCTGAGCTGGGGTTTGCCTTTCGCACCGATGGCAACAGCCGGATCTACAACACCTTCGATGCCCACCGCTTGCTGCATTGGGCGGGGCTGGAGGGTTTGCAGTTGCCGTTGAAGGAGGCGTTGTTCAAGGCGTATTTCACTGATGGCGGTAATCCGTCGGATCACGCGCAATTGGCGCAGATTGCTGAAGGTGTCGGGCTGGATCGGCAACGCGCCGAGGTGATTCTGGCGTCGGACGAGTTTGCCGGGCCGGTGCGCGAAGAAGAGCAGGTATGGCTGCAGCGCGGGGTGAGTTCGGTGCCAACCGTTGTGTTCAACGGTCAGTACGCGGTGACGGGCGGGCAGCCGGTGGAGACCTTTGTCGGGGCGATCCGGCAGATCATGGCCGAGTCCAAGGGTGGCACAGTCAACTGATGAGCGACGAGCCCCTCGCTGAAGACCTCTCCCGGAGGGAGAGGGGCTGACAGGCTTTGATCTTAGCTGTGAAGGCGCACCCAAACAGTCACCAACACCGTCGCGGCCATCAACCACGCCACCGCCGCGACCGCCAGCGAAGCCTCCAGGCGCATTCGATCGACCATCACATACAACGTCGCCAGATACACGAAGTAAGGAATGATCGACCACATGCCGAACACGATCGTGGTCTTCAGGTCATCGACCGATCGCCCCTTGCCGACGATGTAATGCGCAATCAAGGCGAACGTCGGAAACAGCGGCACCAGTCCGGCGATGTAATAGTTTCTGGTCTTGGCCAGCGCCGCCAGAATCACGACAACGGCGGCACCGAGTGCAGCTTTCAGTAGCAGATCCATCAGTGGCTCAACCCGTACTTTTTCACTTTGTCGAACAGCGTGGTCTTGGCCATTCCCAGTTCCAGACTGGCCTGGGTCAGGTTGCCGCCGCTGCGGTGCAACGCGTCGTTGAGCAGATTGCGTTCAAAGGCTTCCACCGCTTCGGCAAATGCCAGGCCCTGGCTACCGCTGCTGGCGCCGGACTTCTTGAAGGCCGGCAAGCCGAGGGCGAAGCGTTCGGCGACGTTACGCAGTTCGCGCACGTTGCCCGGCCAGTCATGGCTCATCAGGTTCGACAGGGTCTGGTTGTCCAGTTCCGGCAGGGCGCGGTCGAAACGCAGGGCTGACTGCTGGGTGAAGTGTTCGAACAGTTGCAGGATGTCTTCACGGCGTTCGCGCAGTGGTGGCAGTTCAAGGGTCACTACGTTGAGGCGGTAATACAGGTCGCTGCGGAACTCGCCAGCCTTGCTCGATTCATCGAGGTCGGACTTGGTTGCCGCAATCACCCGGCAATCCACCGCCACGCTCTGGTTCGAGCCGAGCCGTTCGAGGGTGCGTTCCTGCAACACGCGCAGCAGTTTGATCTGCAACGGCAGCGGCATGCTTTCCACTTCATCGAGAAACAGCGTGCCGCCGTCAGCGTGTTCGATCTTGCCGATGCGTCGCTTGCCGGCGCCGGTGAAGGCGTTAGCCTCGTGACCGAAGATCTCGCTTTCAAAGAGGTTTTCCGGCAGACCGCCGCAGTTCAGCGCGACGAACTGCTTGCTGTGGCGCCGACTGAAATCGTGCAGGCAACGGGCAACCAGTTCTTTGCCGGTGCCGGTTTCGCCCTCGATCAGGACGTTGGCCGAAGTGTCGGCGACGTTGGCGATCAGTTCGCGAAGGTTCTGCATCGCCGGCGAGCGACCGATGATCCGGCCTTCAAGGGAGTCACGTTCGGCCAGTTGCCGACGCAGCGACGAGACTTCGCGCGCGAGGCTGCGTTGCTCCAGCGCACGCCGCGCAACGTCCACCAGCCGCTCCGGCGAGAACGGTTTTTCCATGAAGTCGTAGGCGCCTTTCTGCATCGCGCCAACGGCCATGGAGATGTCGCCATGGCCGGTGATCAGCACCACCGGCAGGCTGCGGTCACGCTGCTTGAGACGAGTCAACAACTCCAGGCCATCGATGCCCGGCAGACGAATGTCGCTGATGACGATCCCGGCGAAGTTGTCGCCGACCCGCTCCAGCGCCTCTTCGGCACTGCCGACGCCGATGCAGGGAATGTCTTCCAGCGTCAGCGCCTGTTGGCAGCCGAGCAGGACATGGGGGTCGTCTTCGACGATCAGCACACTAAGGTCGTGGTTCATATTGGCTCGGCAGGAGTGGGGCTTACCAACGGTAAACTGAGGACGAAGGTGGTACCACCGCTGGCCGGGTGTTCGACACCCAGATGCCCGCCGGTGGCGGCCGCGAGGCTGGCAGAAAGGGTCAGGCCCAGACCCAGGCCTTGCTCGCCCGGTTTGGTGGTGAAGAACGGTTCGAACAGATGCTTGCGTACTTGGGCGTCGACACCATGGCCGTTGTCGCGCACCCGCAGGCGATATTTGCCGTTGAACTCTTCACCCTCCAGCCACAGCTCCGGCAGCGGCTGCGCTTGCATGGCGTCGAGGGCGTTGCCGATCAGGTTGACCAGAATCTGTTCGAGGCGGGTCTGGTCGATCTGTACCTGCACATCAGTGAACTGCCGGTGCAGTTGCAGCGCCGAGCTATCCAGGCGTGCGCCGAGTAATTGCAGGGCCGCCTCCACGGCTTTGCCGAGGCTGGCCTGGCCCTGATTGTCACCTCGCCGGGCAAAAGAACGCAGGCTGGCGGTGATCCGGCCCATGCGGTCGATCAAGTCATTGATGGTCTTGAGATTGGTACTGGCGACATCGAGTTGCCCGCGCTCAAGGAAGCGAACGGTGTTGCCCGACAGCGTGCGCATGGCCGCCAGCGGCTGGTTCAATTCGTGGGCGATGCTGGTGGACATCTGGCCGATCGCGGCGAGTTTGCCCGCCTGCACCAGCTCATCCTGAGCCCGGCGCAACGTCTCTTCGGCCTGACGCCGTTCGCGGATCTGGCTCTTGAGGCGATCGTTGCTGGCGCGCAGGTCAGCGGTGCGTTCGGTAATCCGACGCTCCAGTTGATTGTTGGCTTGCTGCAAGGCTTCGCGGGCCGCGAGGCGGGTGGCGATGACCTTGCGCCGCTCGTTCCAGGCAATCAGCAGGAAGGCGACCAAGGCAAACGCGACGGCGACCAGAATGCCCTGATTGATGGCTTCGCGGCGCAGATCCTGAAGCGGCGTGAGCAGGGTGAAATTCCACGGTGTGTCGCTTAAGGGGCGGGTCTGCGCCAGATAACTGATGTTCTCGTCATCGGACTGCAATTCACTGTTGGCCGGAAACGTGAGTTTTTCCACGCCTTCGGCCAGGGTTTCCCGGGCCAGCGGTTGCAGTTCGTTGAGCGGGAACCAGTAGTACTGCAGGCTGCGGGCGAGTTTTTCCTTGGTCTCGTCGCTCAGCGGTACCACCGATTTGAGCCGTCGGGCCGGATCGCTGGAGAGAATGATGATGCCGTTTTCGTCGCTGACAAATGCTTCGAGACGCGCCCGTTGCCAGCGCTCTTCCATGGCTTCGAGCCTGACTTTGACGACGGCAACGCCGATGATCGTGCCGTGTTCTTCCAGGCCATGGGCCAGGTAATAACCGGGTTCGCCGTTGGTGCTGCCGATCCCGTAGAAACGTCCGGGTTCGCCGCGAACGGCTTTCTGGAAGTAGGCGCGAAAGGACAGGTCTTCACCGAGGTAACTGTCGACATCGCGCCAGTTGCTGGTGGCCATGACGCGGCCGGTGGTGTCCATGACGTAGATGGCCCGACTGCGACTGCGCCGGTTCAGGCCTTCAAGGTATTGGTTGACCGTTTGCCGATGTTCCGGGGTCGGGTCGGCCAGCAGTTGCGGGACACTGGTTTCCAGTTCCAGCAGGCTGGGCAGGTAGGTGTATTTGCTGATCTCGCTTTCGACCGCGCGTGCGTGCAGTTCGAGCTGACGCTGGCCGTTCTCGCCGAGGCTGCGGATACCGAAGTGTTCACTGGTCCAGAAGCCGATGTAACCCAATCCGATCATCAGGGCGATGACCAGCGGCGGCAGGAACAAATGACGAATCAGACGGGGTTTCACGGCAAGTGATGGCGGCGCGGCGCGATAGAGAGTGGGGTCGCATTTCATCACAGATGCCTTGGGTCAACCACAACACAAATCTCAGGATCATCATTGATCCAATGTGGGAGCGGGCTTGCTCGCGAAAGCGGTGGGGCAGTCAACGATGATGTTGAAAGTGCCGGCCTCTTCGCGAACAAGCCCGCTCCCACAGTTGGGGAGCGGTGTGTTGCTTTTAGTGCTGCAGAATCTTCTCGAGGAAATGCTGCGCACGTTCGGAGCGGGCATTGATGTCGCCGAAGAACTCCTCCTTCGGGCAGTCTTCGATGATCTTGCCGGCGTCCATGAAGATCACGCGGTCGGCCACTTTGCGAGCGAAGCCCATTTCGTGGGTCACGCACATCATGGTCATGCCTTCGTGGGCCAGTTGCACCATTACGTCGAGTACTTCGTTGACCATTTCCGGATCGAGCGCCGAGGTCGGCTCGTCGAACAGCATGACGATCGGGTCCATCGCCAGCGCACGGGCAATCGCCACACGCTGTTGCTGACCACCGGACAGTTGCCCCGGGTGCTTGTGGGCGTGGGCCGACAGACCGACGCGCTCAAGCAGTTGCAGACCTTTCTTGGTCGCCTCTTCCTTGCTGCGGCCCAGCACCTTGATCTGCGCGATGGTCAGGTTTTCGGTGATGGTCAGGTGCGGGAACAGTTCGAAATGCTGGAACACCATGCCAACGCGTGAACGCAGTTTCGGCAGGTTGGTCTTCGGATCGGCAATGGAGGTGCCGTCCACGACGATGTCACCTTTCTGGAACGGTTCCAGCGCGTTGACGCACTTGATCAGGGTCGATTTGCCGGAACCCGACGGGCCGCAGACCACGATCACTTCGCCTTTTTTGACCTCGGTGCTGCAATCAGTCAGCACCTGGAAGTCGCCATACCACTTGTTGATGTTCTTGATGGAGATCATACGGCAAACCTTTTTTGCAGACGCTTGACCAGCAGCGAGGCGGCAAAGCTGATTGTGAAGTACACGACACCGGCAATAATCAGGAACTCATTGGAACGGCCAATGATGTCGCCACTGGCGCGGGACGCGTTGAGGAAGTCCACCAGGCCCACGGTGTAAACCAGCGAGGTGTCCTGGAACAGAATGATGCTCTGTTGCAGCAGCAGCGGCGTCATCTTGCGAAAGGCCTGCGGCAGGATGATCAGACGCATCATCTGGCCGTAGGTCATGCCCAGTGCCTGCGCCGCACCCATCTGGCCTTTGGGGATCGACTGCACACCCGCCCGGACGATTTCGCAGAAGTACGCCGCTTCGAACATCATGAACGCCACGATGCAGGAGGCGAACGCACCGATCGGGGTGTCTTCACCGGTGATCCAGCGCAGTACGAACGGCACCGCCAGATAGAACCAGGTGATCACCAGCAGCAGCGGGATCGAACGGAAGTAGTTGACGTACGCACCAGCGATGCTTGAAAGCAGCTTGTTATGCGACAGACGCATCAGCGCCAGAAGGGTGCCGAGAATGATCCCGCCGACCACGCCCATGGCCATCAGCTTGAGGGTCATCACCATGCCGTTCCACAAACCGGGAATGGCCGGGACGATGCCACTGAAATCGAATTCCATTATTTACCCCCCACGGAGATCAGGCCGGGCACGGCAACTTTCTTCTCGATCACGCGCATCAGCAACATCAGGCTCATGTTCAGGGTGAAATAGATCAGGGTCGCCAGGGTGAAGGCTTCAAAGAGGTTGGCCGAGAACTCGGCTGTCTGTTTGGTCTGAGCGAGCAGCTCCATCAGACCGATCAGCGAGGCCACGGAGGAGTTTTTGAACACGTTCAAAAACTCCGAGGTGAGCGGGGGAATGATGATCCGGTAGGCCTGGGGCAGCAGCACGTTCCAGTAGATCTGTGGCAGCTTGAAACCCATGGCACGGGCGGCCGATTCCTGGCCACGAGGCAGCGCCTGGATACCGGTGCGCACTTGTTCGCAGACCCGCGCGGCGGTGAACAGGCCAAGGCACACGACAACACTCAGGTAGGCCGAGGTGGTCGGGTTCAGGTCCTGCTTGTACCACTCTTGCAGATCTGGCGGCAGCAGGTCGGGTACCAGGAAGTACCAGATGAACAGTTGAACCAGCAGCGGCACGTTACGGAACAGCTCGACGTAGCAGGTCGCGATGCCCGACACGATGCGGTTCGGCACGGTACGCATGACGCCCAGGATCGAGCCCAGCAGCAGGGCGATGATCCAGGCGACGATGGCGATGGCGATGGTCCAGCCCAGCCCGGAAATGAACCAGTCGAGATAGGTCTCGCTGCCCACGCCGGTGGACTTGAAGAACACGCCCCAGTCCCAGTTGTAATTCATTAGGGTCTCCCCTCGATTCGATCGATGTACAAGTGCCCGCCTGGGGAAACTCCGTTCCCAGCCTGATCTTGACGGTCAGGCACACGCGATCGGCTCGACAGACACCGGTTCGAGTGTTTCCAAAAAATGCCAGCAGGGAGTGACCATCCCCTGAAGAGGCAGGCGCCTCTTCAGGGGATAAGGTTAGTCAGAAATCAGGACTTCTTGTCGTCAGCCGCTTTGTCGGTCGGATTGGCGATCAGGGCCTTGAGCTCGTTGCTCATCGGGAAGTTCAGGTTCAGGCCTTTTGGTGGAATCGGCTGCATGAACCACTTGTCGTAGATGTTGTTGATCGCGCCCGAGGCGTAGGTAGCCTTGATGGCGTCATCGACAGCCTTTTTGAACGGCTCGTCGCCTTTACGCATCATGCAGCCATAGATTTCGTACGACTGTGGAGTGCCGGTCACTTCCCAGTCAGTCGCTTTCTTGGCCTTGGCGGCTTCACCGGCCAGCAACGCGTCGTCCATCATGAACGCTACGGCACGGCCCGACTCCAGCATCTGGAAGGACTCGCCGTGGTCTTTGGCGGAGATGACGTTCATGCCCATCTGCTTGTCGGCATTCATCGACTTGAGAATGCGCTCGGACGTGGTGCCAGCGGTGGTCACGACGTTCTTGCCTTTGAGGTCGTCGAAATCTTTGTACTTGGAGTCTTTCTTGGACAGAAGACGGGTACCGATTTCGAAGATGCCGACAGAGAAGTCAACTTGCTGCTGACGTTCGACGTTGTTGGTGGTCGAGCCGCACTCGATGTCCACGGTGCCGTTCTGCACCAGTGGAATACGGGTCTGCGAGGTCACCAGGTTGTATTTGACCTGCAGGTCTGGAAGGTCGAGGTCTTTCTTGATCGCTTCGACGATGGCCATTTGGATATCGTGCGAGTAGCCGACCGGTTTGCCGGACGCATCAGCGATGTAGGAAAAAGGAATAGAAGCGTCGCGGTGGCCCAGGGTGATCACACCGGACTCTTTGATTTTCTTCAGGGTGCCGGTGAGTTCGGCGGCGAAAACTGGCGTGCTGATCAGAGCGGCAGCAATGGCTGCGCCCAGGATATGGGGAACGATGCGCATCAAATTTTCCTCGACATTGTTTTTTTTATGGAGCCAGTTTGTCGGCCCTTTTGTGCTTCGAATGCCTGACGGCTCCTGAAGGATTGGCTCAACAGACATTCGTCGAGAGAGTGTAGAGCATGAGTCGTGCCAAACCAGTCGACAGTGGTTAACTGCTTGATCTGCTTGGTTATTAAGTTTTTGTGTCGGTGTTATTCGGGATAACTGATCCGGTTATCCGAATCGACCGGAAGGTCGCGTTCGGAAAACCGAATGATCTTTTACCGTGTGGTTCCGCTCTGCGGGGTGAATGCCGTTTCATGCAGGTACTGCCATTCAACGCCACCTGCCTGAACCCGAAGAATCGCCACCGAGACACGCGAAGTGACGTTGTCGCCCTGGCGATGAGTTTCGGTGTAGCTCAGTGCTACCGTTTCGTCTTCCTGCCAGACCGTGTGCAAATCGGTGATGATGATTTTCAGCCCCGGTCGGCCACCCACCGAGCTCCTGAACAACTGCTCGACCTGGGACCGATCAACCGTCGTCGCCGAAGTGGTGACCATACGGAAGTCCTTGGCGAAGGCCTTCATCAGCTCCGTGATACTGGCTTCGCCGTTGCCGTCGGCATGGGTAAACACACGGTGAATCAGTTCGTGCACGTAATGGATACTGTGTTGCGCTTGTTCAATCTGGTTGTTGTTCATGGTTTGCCTTTACAGGGTTCAATTGACTCATCAAAAACAGCGGAAACAGCCCGACCAGCGCCGCAATCGCGAAGGTCGCGTGATAGGCCGCCGTGGTGTCGAACGGCTTGAGCAGCAGGTTGAAGATCATCAGAAACAGCGCGGCACCGAGGCTGAACGACATTTGCCGGTTGATGTTCCAGATCACGCTGGCCTTGTGCGTGTCGCCGCCGGCAAAATCCATCAGCGAAGTGGTTTGCGCGGTGTTGGCGCCGATGCCGCCACCGATGCCCATCAGGCTGTAAGCAATCACGATCACCCACAGATCCGTCGGCGCATTCACCAGCATCAGCGTGGCGATGCCCGCGCTGTGCAAGAGCATGCCGAGGATGAACAGGCGTTTGGCGCCGACCCGGTTGTAGACCCGGCCACAGATCGTCATCGCGATGAATGCGCCGATGGCGTAGAGGATCATGAACATCCCGGTCAGTCGGGCGCTGAAGTGCAGGGTGTTCTGCAGGAAGAAAATGCTCATCAGGTTGACCCCGGTGAACACCCCCGGAATCGCGTAATAGATGAAGATCGAAGTGCTGAGTTTTTTGCTCTTGAGCAGGTTCAGTTCGATGATCGCGTGGCTGGAGCGACGGTAGTGCACCAGGTACAACGCGATGAATATCAGGCCCGCGACCAAGCAGGCGATCGCGGCCGCTGCCGGGTAGTCGCCGCCATACAGCGACATGCCCATCAGCAGGCTGGCCAGTGCTGCGCTGACCAGCAACAGGCCCTTGATGTCCGGGCGGGGCAGGCTGGCGGGTTTGCTTTCCTTGATCCAGAACCACGACAGCCCGGCAGCGATCAACGAGAACGGGATGTTGCTGTAGAACACCCAGCGCCACGAACTGCTGTCGACGATGATGCCGCCGACGGTGGGCGAAATCGCCGGGGCGATCAGCGCCACCGCCATGACCAGCGTAGAGATTTTTGCCCGCTGCTCGCCCTGAAACAGATTGAACGTCAGCGCCTGGCCCACTGGAATCAACAGCCCGCCGCCGATGCCCTGGATAAAACGCCAGATCACCAGTTCAAGGAAACTGTCGGACAAACCACACATCCACACTGAACCGGTGAAAACCAGCATCGAGGCGGTGAGAATCTCCCGGCTGCCGAAGCGACCGGCCAGCCAGGTGCTCACTGGGATAATCAGTGTCAGCCCTAGAATATAAGCATTGGCGACCCAGGCCACCGACGAAGTACTGACTTGTAAAGTTGCCGATATACTGGGCAATGCCACAGCCGACATGAATATATTAATGCAATCAATAAAGAAGCCGATCAGAAAGATCAACGCGATTTTATAGCGATAGTTCATGTTGTATCCCCTTTGTCGCGCAGCATAGGGGCGGTGGACTTGAAGTGTCGATACGACTATGCTGAAAACAATGTTTGACAGGATTTAACAGTGAACCACAGCGCTATGCACGCTCATCTTAATCGGGTTCAGACGTTTCTCGCGGTGGTTGATTTTGGTTCTTATACCAAGGCTGCCAACTACCTCAGTATCAGCAAGGCCATGGCCAGCCTGCATGTCAAGGCACTGGAAGAGGTTTTGTCAGCGACGTTGCTGATTCGCAATACGCGCAATGTATCGCTGACGGAAATTGGGCAGGACTTTTATGACGAGTTCAAGGGGATAGTGGCGGATATCGATAATGCATTCGATAACGTATTGAAGGGTAATAATCGGGTGTCAGGAAAGTTGCGGATTAGTTCGACCAGTGAATACGGTGAAAAATATATTCTGCCGCTGATTCCACTGTTCTCTGAACGTTATCCGGACATTCGATTGTGCTACAACTTCAACTCTTCATTGAATGATCTGGTGGCGGAAAAGCTTGATCTGGTGATTCGCCTGGGTAACTTGGCAGACTCGGCATTCAAAAGCCGCAAGCTGGCGGATTACGAAATCGTGCTGGTCGCCAGTGAAACGTTTCTCGCCCGTTATCCAGTGAATGAGCCGCAGGATCTGAACAATGTGCCGTGGATCGCCAACAGCAATCTGCAGGCACCGACTCAGTGGAACTTGCGTGACAGGCAGGGGCAGGGCGTCGAGATCAACGGCATCAATCACTTCGAATCGAATTCCTCCACGGCGATCCGTTCGATGACGCTGTCGTCGCTGGGCGTCTCGGTGTTGCCGGCGTGGGTGGTCGAGGATGACATCGCCAGCGGACGTCTGGTGCGCTTGTTGTCTGAGTACGCGCTGCCTTCGCAATCAATCAACGTGGTGTTCCCCAACACCCCGCACCTGCCGCACAAGTCGCGGGCGTTTATTGATTTTCTGTTGTTGCATTTGGCTGAGTGATAACGAAACCCGACCCTCCAACAAAAAGCCCCTGAATCTCGCGATTCAGGGGCTTTCGTTCAAACAGTGCTGGAATCAGGCCGCTTCGATTTTGCGGTTCTGCTCGACCTTGCCCAGATACGCTGCGAGTTTTTCCTGCTCGGCCGGAGTCGTGAACAGACCCAACTTGCTACGGCGCCACAGAATGTCGTGCGCGGTAGTCGCCCACTCTTCGCTGCACAGGTAATCGACTTCACGGGTGTAGAGGCCGCCGCCGAGGTGTTCGCCCATGTCGTTGAGCGATTGCACGCCTTCGAGCATGCGCCAGGTGCGGCTGCCGTAGTGGGTGGCCCAGCGGCGGGCGATTTCGGTTGGCACGAAGTCGAACTTGTCGCGGATCAACGCGCTCAAGGCCTGTGGGGTGGTCATGTCTTCGCCGCCGGGCAGGGTCGCCGTGGCGGTCCAGCTCGGGCGCATCTGGGTGAAAAACGGTGCCAGTTGGCTCATCGCCGACTCGGCGAGTTTGCGGTAGGTGGTCAGTTTGCCGCCGAACACCGACAGCAACGGCGCTTCTTCGCCGCCACCAGACAGCGCCAAGGTGTAATCACGGGTCACGGCCGATGGGTTGTCGGATTCGTCGTTGCACAGCGGGCGTACGCCCGAATAGCTGTGCTGGATGTCGTCGCGGCTGATCTGCTTCTTGAAGTGGGCGTTGACCACTTTCAGCAGGTAATCGGTTTCGGCCTCGGTGATCGCCACTTTGGCCGGATCGCCGGTGTATTCACGGTCGGTGGTGCCAATCAGCGTGAAATGGTTCAGGTAAGGAATCGTGAAGACGATGCGCTGATCTTCGTTTTGCAAGATATGCGCATGTTCGCCTTCGTACAGTTTCGGCACGATGATGTGGCTGCCCTGAATCAGACGGATGCCGTACGGCGATTCCATCTTCAGGTCATCACGAATGAACTTGGCGACCCACGGGCCGGCGGCGTTTACCAGCGCCTTGGCGGTGATCGAAAACAGGCTGCCGTCGGCGCGTTCCAGGTTCAGATGCCACAAGCCTTTGGCGCGACGGGCGTTGACGCAACGGGTCTGGGTGTGGACGTGGGCGCCTTTCTCCCGAGCAGCCATGGCGTTCAGAACAACCAGGCGGGCGTCATCGACCCAGCAGTCGGAGTATTCAAAGCCTTTTTTGATTTCGCTTTTCAATGCGCTGTCGGCGCCGAACTTCAGGCTTTTGGAACCTGGCAGCTTTTCGCGCTTGCCCAGGTTGTCATAGAGAAACAGGCCAGCGCGGATCATCCACGCCGGACGCAGGTGCGGGCGGTGCGGCAGCACGAAACGCATGGGCTTGACGATGTGCGGCGCCTTGGCCAGCAGCACTTCGCGCTCGGCCAGCGCTTCGCGCACCAGACGGAATTCGTAATGTTCGAGGTAGCGCAGGCCACCGTGGATCAGCTTGCTGCTGGCCGACGAGGTATGGCTGGCCAAGTCATCCTTTTCGCAAAGGAATACAGAGAGACCGCGACCGGCGGCATCCGCTGCGATCCCCACCCCATTGATCCCGCCGCCGATGACGGCAAGGTCGTAGATCTCGGAGATAGGGGGCGTACGCAAGGTAGATGTGGACATCGGCTGGCCTCGGGCTCTTTTGATATTCTGTATTGGAAATCGAACATTAATGTTCATTTCCGAAAATGGTAGCTCATAAAGACGCGCGCAGCCAGTCGACTTCGATTGAAAAAACTCATCGAAGGGCGGTTAAAAGAAAATATTCGAACATTAAATGCGCGCAAGGGCGCGAGTGATGTGCTGTTTGTGAGGGCCTCTTCGCGAGCAAGCCCGCTCCCACAAGGGGGGCGCATTCCATATGTGGGAGCGGGCTTGCTCGCGAAGGCGTCGGTACAGCCGATGAATATTTGAGGGGTTAAACGACTTCCAGGCGAATCTTGTGCTGACTCAGCAACTGCGTCAACGCGGGCACTGGCTGCTGATCCGTCACCAGACAATCAATCAGGCTGATCGGGCCGAGACGAATCATCGCATTGCGCCCGAACTTGCTTGAGTCCGCCGCGAGGATCACCTGGCGGGCGTTGGCGATGATCGCTTGGGAAACCCGTACTTCCTGATAATCGAAGTCGAGCAGGCTGCCGTCCTCGTCGATACCGCTGATACCGACCAGGGCGAAATCGACCTTGAACTGATTGATGAAATCCACGCTCGCCTGACCGACAACCCCGCCGTCACGGCGCACATTGCCGCCCGTCAGCAATACATCAAAGTCATCCTTGGCACTGAGCATCGAAGCCACATGCAAGTTGTTGGTGATGATTTTCAGGTGGTTGTGATTGAGCAGGGCGCGGGCAATCGATTCGGTGGTGGTGCCGATGTTGATGAACAGCGAGGCGTGATCGGGGATCTGGGCGGCGATGGCTTCACCGATGCGTTGTTTTTCATCGCGCATCTGATCGGCGCGCATCGCATAAGCTGTGTTTTCGACGCTGGAGTCATAGGCGGCGCCGCCATGGTAGCGACGAAGCAGATTGGCTTCCGCGAGCTGATTGATGTCGCGGCGAATGGTTTGCGGGGTAACAACGAACAGCGTGGCCATTTCCTCGATACTCACATAGCCGCGTTCGCGGACCAGTTCGAGGATTTGCTGCTGACGGGGAGGCAGATTCATGGGGCTTCCTTTGGGCTGCCGTGCAAAATTTGCCCATGATGCCGCAGGAATCCGCTCCCTACCAGTTAGAACCCTATAAGGATCCCTAGACTGTCTTATTCAGCGTCTTCGCGTTCCCAGTCACGGGTACGGCTGACGGCTTTTTTCCAGCCTTTGTAGAGTTTCTCTTTTGCCACTTCGTCCAGGCTCGGTTCGAATTCGCGTTCGATGACCGCTTTGCCGCGCAGTTCGTCCAGGCTGCCCCAGAAACCGCACGCCAGACCCGCCAGATACGCAGCGCCCAGGGCTGTGGTTTCGCGCATTTGCGGGCGCTCGACCTGGGTGCCGAGGATGTCGGCCTGGAACTGCATGAGGAAGTTGTTGGCAACCGCGCCGCCGTCCACGCGCAGGGCCTTGAGGCGTTCGCCGGAGTCCTGTTGCATGGCGTCGAGCACGTCGCGGGTCTGGTAGGCGATCGATTCCAGCGCGGCGCGGATGATGTGATCCACGCGCACGCCGCGGGTCAGACCGAACAGGGCGCCACGGGCATACGGGTCCCAGTACGGCGCGCCCAGGCCGGTGAAGGCTGGCACCAGATACACGCCGTTGCTGTCTTTGACTTTATTGGCGAAGTATTCGGTGTCGTGGGCGTCGTTGATGATCTTCAGTTCATCACGCAGCCACTGCACGGTGGAACCGCCGTTGAACACCGCGCCTTCGAGCGCGTAAGCCACTTCGCCACGCGGACCGCAAGCGATGGTGGTGAGCATGCCGTGCTTGGATTTCACCGCTTTGTCACCGGTGTTCATCAGCAGGAAGCAACCGGTGCCGTAGGTGTTTTTCGCTTGACCCGGCTCGACGCACATTTGGCCGAACAGCGCCGCTTGCTGGTCGCCGGCGATACCGCCGATGGCGATGCCGCTCTTGGTGCGACCGTAGATTTCCGAGGAGGCTTTGACTTGCGGCAGCATTTCGCGGGGGATGTCTAGGATCTCCAGCATCTTCGAATCCCATTCAAGCGAATGGATGTTGAAGAGCATGGTGCGCGAGGCGTTGGTGTAGTCGGTGACGTGAACCTTGCCGCCAGTGAATTTCCAGATCAGCCAGCTATCGATGGTGCCGAACAGCAGTTCGCCGTTGCGCGCACGTTCGCGGCTGCCTTCAACGTTGTCGAGGATCCACTTCAGTTTGGTGCCGGAGAAGTACGGGTCGGTGACCAGGCCCGTGGTGTCGCGGATGTAGTCTTCGTGGCCGTCACGCTTGAGCTGCTGACAGATCTCGGTGCTGCGGCGGCACTGCCAGACGATCGCGTTGTACACCGGGCGGCCGGTGGTCTTGTCCCAGACCACGGTGGTTTCACGCTGGTTGGTGATGCCGATGGCGGCCACCTGATCGTGATGCAAACCGGCCTGAGCCAGCGCCTCAACCATCACCGCGCTTTGAGTGGCGAAGATTTCCATCGGGTCGTGTTCAACCCAACCGGCTTGTGGGTAATGCTGGGCGAATTCGCGCTGCGCGGTGCAGACCACGTTCGCGTCGCGGTCAAAAATGATCGCGCGCGAGCTGGTCGTACCCTGATCGAGGGCAATGATGTAGTTCTTATTCTCAATGTCGGTCATGTCGATTGCCTTGGACGAAAAAAGGGAGAGTGGGCCTTGGCGCAGGCTCTATTGGGCAGGAGCCTGCGCCGACTGTTTCAAGAAGTTCTTGGTTTGCCTTCAATGGCCGGTTCTGCATCCTTTGTAGCAGGTGTGGCGCCGGTCAGGTGACGGGCGATGAGCCCGCGATACCCGGCAGCGCCGAGGCAGGCACCGACAATCGGTGCAAAAATCGGAATCAGGAAGTACGGAATGTCGCGACCGCCAGTGAAGGAAATTTCACCCCAGCCGGCGAAGAAAGTCATCAGCTTCGGACCGAAGTCACGAGCCGGGTTCATCGCGAAGCCAGTCAGCGGGCCCATCGAGCTGCCAATCACCGCAATCAGCAAACCGATCAGCAGCGGCGCCATCGGGCCTCTTGGCAGGCCGTTGTTGTCGTCGGTCAGGGCCATGATCACGCCCATCAGGATGGCGGTGATGATCATCTCGACCAAGAATGCCTGGGCGGTGGACAGCACCGGGTTCGGGAAGGTGGAGAACACCGACGCCAACTCAAGGCTGGCCGCCGAGCCACGCACCATTTGATGAGTTTGTTCGAAATCGAAGAATAGATTGCTGTACAGCGTGTAAACCAACAGCGCGCCGCAGAAGGCGCCGGCAATCTGCGAAAGAATGTAGAACGGCAGTTTGCGCTTTTCGAAGTCAGCGAAGATTGTCAGCGCGATGCTCACCGCCGGATTCAGGTGCGCGCCGGAAACGCCTGCGGTGAGGTAGATCGCCATGCTCACGCCTACGCCCCAGATGATGCTGATTTCCCACAGACCGAAGCTGGCGCCCGCGACTTTGAGCGCGGCGACACAACCGGTACCGAAAAAGATCAGGAGTGCAGTGCCCAGGAACTCGGCCATGCATTGGCCTGAAAGCGATGGTTGCTGTAAAGCAGTTGTCATTGAAAACCTCGATTTTTGTTGTTGTCTGGCGCACTGCCGACAGGGCAAGGCGCGATTTTCACCGAGGCGGGATCCCCATCCCGTTCTCGGTTTACTGCTGGGTGCTGCCGTGATCATGATTCTTACATTATTCAGATTCGAAAAAATATAGACAAGAAACAAACCTGTCAAAGGTCGAAAGTGAACTATTGGTCACAATAAAACTATCAGTGCGGTGAATGATCCTTTTTGGAGGATGGAAGTTTTTTCGGTTGTTCGCCTGCAGGCCACGGGAAACGTGGCTCGTGCTAGAGCCTTTTAGCCGGCGATGGCCTAGAATTCTGCGCAGGATTTTTCTGTCACTGCCGAGCCTGGAGCTGTCATGACCCCTGCGTTGGACTTGTTGAAAAAAGTTCGTGCCGAACATCGCGTGCACAGTTACGAACATGATCCGAAGGCCGCCTCTTACGGGCTGGAGGCCGCGGAAAAACTGGGGCTTGAGCCTGCACAGGTGTTCAAGACGCTGCTGGCTGCCAGTGAAAAGGGTGAATTGCTGGTAGCCGTGGTGCCGGTCGTCGGAAGTCTCGATCTAAAAGGTCTGGCACAAGCCGCCGGTGTCAAAAAAGTCGAAATGGCTGATCCGGCGGCGGCACAGCGTTCTACGGGTTATCTGTTGGGTGGCATCAGCCCTCTGGGGCAGAAGAAACGCTTGCGCACCTTTATTGATCACTCGGCTCAGGGTTTTGCGACCATTTACGTCAGTGCCGGTCGACGCGGGCTTGAGGTCGAGTTGGCGCCTGCCGTGTTGGCCGAACATACCCAGGCCACATTTGCCGACATCGGTCGCGCATGACCATCTGCACTGTATGAAGAAAATTGGCCGGTTCTGTCACTGGCGCGGATCAGGTGTCAGTTGCATGCTCAATCGACGGACTGAGGGAGAAGGTTATGCAACTCGAGTTTCATCAGGTCGACGCGTTCAGTGATCGGCCGTTCAGTGGCAATCCAGCGATGGTTTATCGGCTCGACGCCTGGCTGGCGGACGAGTTGATGCAGAAAATCGCCGCCGAACACAATCTGGCGGAAACTGCGTTTCTGGTACGCGAAGGTCAGGCTTGGCATATCCGCTGGTTCACCCCGACCACCGAAGTGCCGTTGTGCGGTCACGCCACGTTGGCCAGTGCCTATGTGCTATTCGAAATCTACAAGGAAACCGTCGAACGCCTGGATTTTATCTGTCAGTCCGGGCCGCTGAGCGTCAGTCGTGAGGGGCGGCGATTGTGGCTGGACTTCCCGTCGATCGTGCCTTGCGAGATTGGCGTGACGCAGGATGTCGAGCGGGCGTTGGGTATCGAGGCGGTGGATGTGCTCGGTTCCAGTGAGCTGTTTGTGGTGCTGGAGTCGGAGCAGGCCGTTCTGGATTGCAAGCCGGATATGGTCGCGCTGGCCAAGCTGCCGTGGTTGGGTGCGATCGTTACCGCTCGCGGCAATCAACACGATTTCGTCTCGCGCTACTTTGCGCCGGCGATTGGTATCAATGAAGACCCGGTGACCGGTTCGACCCATTGCAGCTTGATTCCGTACTGGTCAAAGAGATTGGGCAAATCGAGCCTGACCGCATGCCAGCGTTCGGCGCGGGGCGGGGAGTTGTTTTGTCGGCTGGAAGGTGAGCGGGTGAAGATTGGCGGTCATGCGACGCTTGTTGCGAGCGGCACACTGCGCCTGGGTTAACACGAAAACCAATGTGGGAGCGGGCTTGCTCGCGAAGGCTGTGTATCAGCAAACACTCGTGCTGAATGACACGACGCTTTCGCGAGCAAGCCCGCTCCCACATTTTCTATCGTGTTGAATCAGAGCGCGCTGTTGTAGCGACGAACGCCGTTTTCCACTGCCGGAATCTGTGCTGCCGTGCTACCGGATGCCTGGAACAACACCAGATGTTCGGCTGCAACACGAATCCCCACCTCTGCGCCAACCTGATGATCAGCATGACTCGGGAAGATCGATTCCAACTGGGCACCGGTCGGCAGTTGCAGGCGATACAGGGTTGAGGCACCCAGGAACGTCTTGCCCACAATCCGTGCTTTCAAAGCACTGTCCGGCGCATAAACGATGTCATCCGGACGCAACAGCACATCCACCGCACCGCCCACCGGCCACGTATAGGCACGATTGCCGCGCAGTTCACCCAGTTCGGTCTGCACCGATTCCGGGCTGCCGAGTTGGCCGCGAATGAAGTAGCCCTGACCGATGAAACTGGCCACAAAAGGCGTCGCCGGTTCGTGGTAAAGGTTGTACGGCGTGTCCCACTGCTCCAGTCGCCCCTCTTTGAAAACACCGACGTGATCACTCACGGCAAAGGCTTCTTCCTGATCGTGGGTCACCAGTATCGCGCTGGTACCACGAGCCTTGAGGATGTCGCGTACTTCATGGCTGAGTTTGCGGCGCAGTTCGCCATCGAGGTTCGAAAAGGGCTCGTCGAGCAGCAGCAGTTGCGGTTCCGGCGCCAAGGCTCGGGCGAGGGCGACACGCTGTTGCTGGCCGCCGGACAACTCGTGCGGGAAGCGCTTGCCAAGGTTTTTCAGGTTGACCAGTTCCAGCAACTCCTCGGTCACGCGCTCCTTGTGCGGATGCTTGCGAATGCCAAAGGCGATGTTGTCCGCGACGCTCAGGTGTGGGAACAGCGCGTAGTCCTGGAACACCATGCCGATCCGGCGTTTCTCCGGTGCCAGGGTGAAACCAGGGTTGGAAAGGGTCTCGCCACCGAGGGTGATTTCACCTTCGTGCACCGGCTCGAAACCGGCGATGGCGCGCAGGGTGGTGGTCTTGCCGCACCCTGATGAGCCGAGCAGGCAGCCGATGTCGCCGGCGTTGAGGTGCAGATTGAGGTTCTGCACCACACGTTGATCTTGATAACCGCAAGCGAGGTTGCGCAGGTTCAGCAGTAATTCATGGCTCATGCGTGGTGATATGCCGGTTCGACGAGGAACTCGAGCAGGGCCTTCTGTGCGTGGAGACGGTTTTCTGCCTGATCCCAAGCGACCGAGCGCGGGTCATCAAGCAGGTCGAGACTGATTTCTTCGCCACGGTGCGCGGGCAGGCAGTGCATGAACAGCACGTCCTCGGCGGCCAGATCGAGCAGGGCACGATTGACCTGGAACGGGGTGAACAGTTTGAGACGCTTGGCGGTTTCTTCTTCCTGGCCCATGGAGGTCCAGACGTCGGTACTCACCAGATGCGCGCCACGCACGGCGTCCTTTGGGTCGCGGACGATGGTCACGCGGTCGCCGGCCTTGGCGACGAACTCCGGGTTCGGCTCGTAGCCTTCCGGGCAGGCGACGCGCAATTGGAAGTCGAACTGGATCGCGGCCTCTATATAGCTGTTGCACATATTGTTGCCGTCGCCGATCCAGGCAACGGTTTTGCCCTGGATCGAGCCGCGATGTTCGAGGAACGTCTGCATGTCGGCCAGCAACTGGCACGGGTGCAGGTCATCGGACAGGCCGTTGATCACGGGCACGCGGGAGTTGGCAGCGAATTCGGTCAGGGTGCTGTGGGCAAAGGTACGGATCATCACCGCATCAAGCATGCTCGATATGACGATGGCGCAATCGCCGATCGGTTCGCCACGGCCCAGTTGGGTGTCGCGTGGCGAAAGGAAGATCGCCTGGCCACCGAGCTGGATCATGCCGGCTTCGAAGGAGATCCGGGTGCGCGTCGAGGATTTCTCGAAGATCATGCCCAGCACGCGGTTTTTCAGGGGCTCGAACAGTACGCCGCGGTTACGCAGGTCCTTGAGCTCAACGCCTCGACGGATCACGCTGACCAGCTCTTCGGGCGTGCAATCCATCAGGGAGAGAAAGTGCCTTGCGCTCATCATTGACTACCTTTTGCTACACACCGCAGATGCTCAAAGCCTTGTTTAACGGAACAACGGGCGAGACCTGCGGCGTAAGCCGCACGGGGCGACGAAAATGGGGGAGGCGCGATATTGACACTAAATGTCGCGTTTTTCCAATAGGCTACGGTTTTTGCGGGATTCGGAGGGCGGACTTGGAGTTGCAGTCGCGCATTTGAAGCCGGGTTCAGCACAGCAGCGAGCCTCTTTGTACACTGGCCCCAAGGGGCTTGGCAATCGGCCGTGGCGCAGATGGCGCTGCTTTGGTCGGTTTACGACCGCCGCGCCACGAATCGCTTGGTCGGGTGCTCGGGCTGAAACATTTGCTAAAGCAAAGTGCTGAGTTATAAATACGTTTCGAGCGACGCAGGAAGCCTCCGCATGGAATCGAAAGAACAACTGTTAATGGAATTGCTGAGCCACACGGCTCGCTCACTGACCCATCTCACCGCCTCGGTCACCTCGATGTCCTTCGAGCTGCTGCGCAGCGAGGACGAAGTGGTCAAGACTGCCGGTCGTCACATGATCGATCGGATGGCGACCATTAGCGCCGGGCTCGACGAGCATTGGCGTCTGATCGGCGAACTCACTGGCGTGCATGTCGCCCACGAACAGATCGAAACCATCCAGGAAATTCAGTTGCAACCGCCGCCCCAGCTGCCATCGAACTGATCGCGCCAGGCTATCGGCTCGCCTGATAACCGTCGATTCACAAGACGAACGTCGCTGGCGCCCGGCCGACGCACGGGCCATAGTTTTGTTCCCGCAGGCGTATTGCCCGCCCCAGAACAAGACAGAGACTGGCCATGACCAAGACTCTCCATCACCGTGCCTGCCACCTGTGTGAAGCCATCTGTGGCCTGACCATCGAGACCACCGAAACCGATGGCAATGTTGCGATCACGTCGATCAAGGGAGATGCCCTCGACACGTTCAGCCGTGGGCACATCTGCCCCAAGGCCGTGGCTTTGCAAGATATTCAGAATGACCCCGATCGCTTGCGCCAGCCAATGCGCCGGGTTGGCAGTGAATGGCTGCCGATCGAGTGGGATGAGGCATTTACGCTGGTGGCCGAGCGCCTGGCGGCGATTCAGGAGCGCCATGGGCAAAACGCGGTGGCGGTCTATCAGGGCAACCCGAGCGTGCACAACTACGGGTTGATGACCCACAGCAACTACTTCCTCGGTTTGCTGAAGACGCGCAATCGCTTCTCGGCGACCTCGGTCGATCAGTTGCCTCATCACCTGAGCAGTTATCTGATGTACGGCCACGGTTTGCTGTTGCCGATTCCGGATATTGATCACACCGATTTCATGCTGATTCTGGGCGCTAATCCGTTGGCGTCCAACGGCAGCATCATGACCGTACCTGACGTCGAAAAGCGCCTCAAAGCAATTCAGGCCCGGGGCGGCAAAGTGGTGGTGGTCGATCCACGGCGCAGCGAAACGGCGGCGATCGCTGATCAACATCTGTTTGTGAGGCCTGGGGGCGATGCGGCTCTGCTGTTTGGTGTACTCAACACGTTGTTTGGCGAAGGCTTGACCCGCGACGGTCACTTGCCGGTCGACGGCCTGGACGAGGTGCGCGCCGCCGTAGCGACGTTCACCGCAGAAGCCATGAGCCCGTTGTGCGCCGTGCCCGCCGAACAGATCCGCCAGTTGGCCCGCGATTTTGCCGCCGCGCCCAGCGCGGTGTGCTACGGGCGAATGGGCGTTTCAACGCAAGCGTTCGGTACCTTGTGCCACTGGGTGGTGCAGTTGATCAATCTGGTGACCGGCAACCTTGATCGCGTCGGCGGGACGCTGTGCACGGAGCCTGCGGTGGATCTGGTGGCATCGACCTCGGGCGGGCATTTCAATAAATGGCAAAGCCGTGTGTCGGGCCGTCCCGAGTACGGCGGCGAGTTGCCGGTGTCGGCGCTGGCCGAAGAGATGCTCACCGACGGCGAGGGGCAGGTCCGTGCGCTGATCACTGTCGCCGGCAACCCGGTGCTGTCGACGCCTAACGGGCGACAACTGGAGCAGGCACTGGACGGCCTGGAGTTCATGGTCAGCATTGACCTGTACATCAACGAAACCACGCGTTATGCCGACCTGATCCTGCCGTCGACTTCGGCGCTGGAGAACGATCACTACGACACCACGTTCAATCTGTTCGCGGTGCGCAATGTCACCCGTTTCAATCGCGCAATCCTCGCCAAACCCGAGGGCGCCTTGCATGACTGGGAGATCTTCGTCGGCCTGGCCAAAGCGTTTGCCGAAAAAACCGGCAAGGAACTGAAGCCGACAATGCCGCCGGCGAAGATGATCGACATGGGCCTGCGCATGGGAATGTACGGTGACGCGTGCGCGCACAAACTGTCGCTGGCAACGCTCTTCGATCATCCGCACGGAATTGACCTTGGCGCATTGAAACCCAATCTCACTGCACGCCTGAAAACGCCGAATCAACACGTGCAGGCAGCGCCACCGGAGATCCTCGCCGACCTCGCACGGTTCGCCGCATTGCAGGCGCCCGACACCGATGAATTGCTGATGATCGGCCGCCGTCATGTGCGCAGTAACAACTCCTGGATGCACAATTACCATCGACTGGTGAAGGGCAAGCCAAGGCATCAATTGCTGATGCACCCGGATGATCTCGCCAGCCGTGGGCTTGAAGATGGTCAGTTGGTGCGCGTCAGTTCGCGGGTCGGGCAGATCGAAGTCCAAGTGCTCGGCAGTCTGGACATGATGAAAGGCGTGGTGAGTTTGCCTCACGGCTGGGGCCATGCGCGTCCCGGTGTACAGATGGCGATTGCCAGCAGTCAGCCGGGTTCCAGTGCCAACGACCTGACCGATGAATGTCAGCTTGACGAGCTGTCGGGAAATGCGGCGCTCAATGGCGTTCCGGTGACCGTGGCAGCGGCTTGAGCGTGTCTGTCGGGGAGACCGAGCATGGCGCTCGGGATTCCGTTACAATGCGCCACCGTGCCGACCCATGAGTCGGAAAGTTCAGCCGAGGTGCTCCATGGATATCATCGAAACGATTAAAGAGCAGATTGCCAACAACACCATTCTGCTTTACATGAAAGGCTCGCCGAATGCCCCACAGTGTGGCTTCTCTGCGAAAGCTGCGCAGGCTGTGATGGCGTGTGGCGAAAAGTTTGCGTACGTGGACATCCTGCAGAACCCGGAAATCCGCGCCAATCTGCCAAAATACGCCAACTGGCCGACTTTCCCGCAACTGTGGGTGGGCGGTGAACTGGTCGGCGGTAGCGACATCATGACCGAGATGGCTGCAGACGGTTCGCTGCTAAGCACCATCAAGGCGGCTGTCGAAGCGGCTGCTGCGAACAAGTCCGAAGCCTGATCGGCTTTTGCGGGTTTCGGCCAATGCTGAAACCCGGGCAATAAAAAGCCCCGCGCCTCAAAAGAGGGCGGGGCTTTTTAGTGTCTCGCGTTTAGCGGGCGCTAACTTACTCTTCACCCATCTGCGATTGCAGATAGTTCTCAAGACCGACTTTATCGATCAGGCCCAGTTGGGTTTCCAGCCAGTCGATATGTTCTTCTTCGGATTCGAGAATGTCTTCGAGCAGTTCGCGGCTGCCGAAATCGCCAACGGATTCACAATGTGCGATCGCCGCTTTTAGGTCAGCGTGGCCGGTCTTCTCGATACGCAGGTCGCACTCCAGCATTTCCTGGGTATGCTCGCCGATGTGCAGCTTGCCCAGATCCTGCACGTTTGGCAGGCCTTCGAGGAACAGGATGCGCTTGATCAGCTTGTCTGCGTGTTTCATCTCGTCGATGGACTCGTGGTACTCGTGCTTGCCCAGCTTGTTCAGGCCCCAATCTTCGTACATGCGTGCATGCAGGAAGTACTGATTGATCGCGACCAGTTCATTGGCAAGGATCTTGTTGAGATGCTGGATGACTGTAATGTCGCCTTTCATGATGGGAGTCCTGCCCTGTATTAGCTGTATATAGGGCGGAGTTTGAGCTGCACTTTTATAAGTGTCAAACCTAAGTTATTGAATAATAAATGAAAATAAATCTGAATAAGAATGTTTGTGTTCCGCGTCTGGAGCCTAACCAGTTGATTTTCAGGCATAAAAAAACCGGACACTAAGTCCGGTTCTTTGAAATCAGGGTAATTACGCGGCAGTAAATTCGACTGGATAGGGGATCGCGGCCTGTGCGGTTTGCAGCTTGGTCAAGGTTTCGCGAACCACTTCCTTGGCCAGACAGGCACATTTGCCACATTGGCTGGCGACGCCGGTGGCCTGGCGAACTTCTTTGTAGCTGCAGCAACCTTCATAGATCGCTTCGCGGATCTGTCCGTCGGTGACG
This sequence comes from Pseudomonas sp. NPDC087615, assembly GCF_044743445.1. Classification (NCBI taxonomy): domain Bacteria; kingdom Pseudomonadati; phylum Pseudomonadota; class Gammaproteobacteria; order Pseudomonadales; family Pseudomonadaceae; genus Pseudomonas; species Pseudomonas sp. NPDC087615. The sequence continues at coordinate 122,767 of NZ_JBIUWM010000005.1, forward strand.
CCAGTGCAGAGACAAACATACATAAGTAAGAACCGTCGCTGGTTGTGACTCAATTGCGATGGATCTTAATGTTAACGAGAATGATTGTCAAAGTGCTTTCGCAAAGCTTTTGGCCAGAATGGCCAGTGACTGACGAACGGTGAAAAGTGGCTATTTGCCTGGCCCTGTAAATGCAGCGTCCTATTCGCCAGCCTCAAAAAACCTTTAAGGACAGGCCAAAAACGCAGTGTATGATGGTCGGCCCTTGCGAAGGGGGTTCGTGTCACAGGGCTGTCGCCTGAGGGTGGCAGGCTGGCCCGGACCCTGAACTTCAAGTTTTTACACCAGGAGATATCAATGAGCGTACTCGTAGGCAAACCAGCCCCTGACTTCACCGTACCGGCC